>JAYTWP010000249.1:0-2464 GCA_043743395.1 Actinomycetota bacterium
TCGTGGCGATGACTGGCGACGGAGTCAACGATGGCCCGGCGCTGCATGCCGCTGACATCGGCATCGCCATGGGCCGATCAGGAACCGACGTCGCTCGAGAGGCAGCAGATCTGGTGCTCCTCGACGACGACTTCGCCACCATTGTCGCTGCAGTCGAGCAAGGGCGAGCGACATTCTCAAACGTGCATCGTTTCCTCACCTACCACCTCACCGACAACGTGGCCGAGCTGACTCCGTTCGTAGTGTGGGCGTTGTCCGGTGGCAGGTTTCCACTTGCGCTCGGGGTGCTACAGATCTTGGCCCTCGATATCGGGACCGACCTTCTCCCTGCTCTCGCGCTCGGTGCAGAAGCACCAAACTCGACAGCTCTGGCCCAGCCTCCATTGGGTCGCCACCTCATCGATGGCGCGCTGCTGCGTCGCGTCTTCTTCGTACTCGGGCCAACCGAAGCGTTGATGGAGATGACTGCATTCATCGTTGCCCTCGTCGCTGCGGGCTGGCGACCCGGCAACGATTTCCCAACCGGACACGCGCTGCTCGCCGCGTCCGGCGCTGCCTTCGCAGCCGTCGTGATCGGCCAGATCGCAAATGCGTTTGCCTGCCGCAGCGCGACGCGGTGGCCGGGTGCATTGGGCTGGGCTGGCAATCGACTGCTCGTCGGCGCTGTGTTCGTTGAGCTGGCTGTACTTGCCGGGTTCTTGTGGATCCCTGCGGTCGCATCCGTGCTCAAGCATGCGGCACCTTCGACCGCAGGGCTTATCGTCGCGGTGTTCGCGGCACCTGCCGTGATCGGCGCCGATGCGTTGCACAAGCGATTCCGATCACGCTCGCGTTCGGCTCGCCTTGTGTCCAAGCTCAGGCAATGAGCCCGGTCACAACTCTTCGTCGTCGTCAATCGCAGTGCCGATGATCAACCCATCTTTCATGGCTTGCTCGTACTCGCCTTCGACATCGGCCCAGATCTGCGGATACTTGTCGGCCAGCGGCAGCCGTTCGCCGTTGACGATCGCCTTGTAAATGGCGGTCAGTTCCTCGACCGTGATCTCACTTTCCACGTGCATTTCCCTCTCTGTGCGAAGGCCGCGCGCCTTCGGGTCGATCATCGCTGCCGCAATTCTGGCCCTGTGTTGGTCGACAGTCGCGCATCTACGCGTCATCCGATGGTTCGCATCGACTGAACCGTTCTGGAGGTCGCGACTGTTGCAGTAGCGTCCCGGCCAACCTTGGGGAAGGAACCGGCAACCGATGACGATGTCCTACGTCGATGAACAACGCCTCTCGCTGGCGGAAGAGACCGCGCAACAATTGTTCAGAACGCCGGAGGGACGCATGGATCCCTACCCCCACTATCACCGGCTACGCGAACTGGCGCCCGTGTTCCACAGTGAGACGATGCGCGCCTGGCTACTGACGCGTTACGACGATTGCAAGTCTGCCTTGCGCGACCCACGGCTGGAAAAGCACTTCGCCGAGTCACTCGACGTACGCGCGCCGGGTTGGCGCGATCGCCCTGCGCTGGACTGGGCCGCCAACACGATGCTGAACCTCGACGGCCCGTCACACACCCGCCTGAGGCGACTCGTGGTTCGCGAGTTCACACCACGCATCGTGGAGACAATGCGCGAACGGGTCGAACACACCGTCGATGAGTTGCTTGACTCAATGGTCGAGCACGATGTCGGTGAACTGATGGATGAGCTTGCGTTCCGTCTGCCCATTGCCGTTATCGGCACACTGCTCGGGGTGCCACCCGAAGACCGCGTGCAGTTCCGCGACTGGACGCAAGACCTCACCGGCGTGTTTGAACTCTCTGCGACCCGGCCGATGCTCGATGCTGCCGATGCCGCCGTGCTTCGGTGCAACGACTACTTCGACAACCTCATCGACAAGCGTCGTGCCGATCCCCGTGACGACTTGCTCAGCAAGCTGATTCTGCAGGATGAGGCCGAGCACATGGGTGCTGACGAGCATGACCGGCTGACGAATCAAGAGCTGAACACGCTTGCGTCACTGCTGTTCGTCGCCGGGTTCGAGACCACCACGAACCTCATCGGCAACGGCATGATCTCATTACTCCGCCAGCCCGATCAGATGGACTTGCTGCGCGCGCAGCCCGAACTCGCTGCCAATGTCGCCGACGAACTCATCCGCCACGACGGCACGGTGCAACTCACCGGCCGCTACGCAACAACAGACGTAACGTTCGGTGACGTCACCATTCCTGCAGGCGACGCAGTGTTCGTGATGCTCGGTGCGGCCAACCGTGACCCAGATCGATACACCGATCCAGATCGCATCGACATCACCCGCGATGACATCCGCCCACTCGCATTCGGTGGTGGTGTTCACCTGTGCCTCGGCGCACCGTTGGCGCGACTCGAGATTGAGGTCGCGTTCGCCAAGCTTGCCGAGCGCTTCGCGACGATCGAACTGGGCGATGAGCTTCCGCCGCATCGCGACCGCC
>JAYTWP010000250.1:0-8843 GCA_043743395.1 Actinomycetota bacterium
CCCGGTCAGGGCATATGTGATGGTGGGATGGGGGGAATCGAACCCCTCCGCGGGTGTGTGCGTCGTACCTGCTCAGGGGATATCGTCCCTGGTCACGGGACGTTTGCGAGTGTCCTGCAGCGACCGCCAGTGACCTGGAATGGCCTGCATTTGACGCCCTTTTGACGCCCCGTCCGCCCTCTTGCCGCCCTCGCCGACGTTGTCGACAACTCCCAGCGACCCCGCTGCGACCAGGGATTCGACGTCGGCCTCTGCGTGATCGAGCGGGTCGTGCGCATGGTCGTCGCTTGGTTCGATTCCCCCTTACCAGTTCTCACGCTCCTCCACAGAGGCGCGAAGTCGGTGAGCGCAGCAGATTTCCTTCATCCCGACGCGGCGTCGTTTCGCACCTAGGAAGTTGAATCCTTCCCCGTCTGACAGCGGTGAAGCTGAAGCGTCCGCTGAGGACGTTGCGGACATGGACGAACGTGATGTCGTCCACGGGCGATCAGAGTGGTCACGTGTTGCTCGAGACCGTCTCCCACCTCGATGAGTGAGCACTTGGCGTCGACGACGCGATGGTCGTGGCCGCACGGGCGCACGACTTGGCATCGCTCGCCACTCGATGCCCCGCGCTGCGTTGATGATCAACGACACCACGCCGCGAGCAGGTGCCGGGAACCAACGGCGTGTCATTGATCGACATCACGTCCGGAGCGGCGGGAGCTGGCGCGACGAAACACTTCGCGACGTATGGTCCCGTGGTTTCAACTGATCCTTTCGCGGAGGAGATTGCGGAGCGCGCCGATGGTCACGGCGAGTAGCGCGAGGAGCCAGCCGAACGCGAGGGCCAGTTCGCCCCAGGCGTGGAAGCTGGTTGAGAAGCCTCCGCCGACGACGATCCGGGTGGCGCCGTAGTCGGGGAAGAACGGTGCTACGCCGCGTGGCGTACCGTTCCCGAACATCGGGCTCTGGAGGATGCCCTGGCCGAGCATGGCCGCGAACAGAGAGAGATAGGTCGCGCCAAGTTGACCAACGAGCGAACCCGCGAGCGCACCAAGGCAGCCGTAGGTGAGACCGACAAGCAGGGTTCCGACGGTGAACGCCGCCCATGATCGCGGGGCGAAACTGAGTGCGGTCACGGCGACGGAGACGCCAACAACGACGATGGTGAAGGCCCCGAGCACGGCGAGGCGGGGGATCATTGCTTCGCGGGGTCGGAAGCCGGCGACGATGAGTCGGCGGTCCGCTTGGCGGGCTGAACTGACGATCAACGCGCCGCACAGGCCGGCGAGGAAGGCGACGGTGACGGCAGCCATCGTGACGCCGTGGATGTCGCGCATGGTGGTGAGGATCTGGCTCCTACCGGGGAGGCTGATGCGGCGCGGCAGCGGACTGGTCTTGGCGATGGCGCGGGTGATGAAGAAGAACGGCACCACGATCAACAGCGCGATCAGCAGCGGTCGGCGTGCCTGCTCGCGAAATCCGAGTCGGGTAGCGGTGGCGATGCGTGTGTTCACGATCGCCGCCTGGCGGACACGACGAAGACGACGAAGGCGGCGGTCAAGGCGACCGCTGTGGTCAGGCTGAGCGCGATCCAGTCTCGGCTTGGTGAGGGCCGCGCGAGTCCCGCGGCGATGAGGACGTCGGCGGCCTTGCGGCTGATTGCCCAGGGTGCTGCGGTAGTGCTCATTCCGGGTCCGGAGAACACGTCGAGCATGAAGATGAACACGACGATGAGTGAGCCTTCGAGTGCGTCGGTGATGATCGAACCGACGAGTACGCCGACGCCGAGGTAGAGCCAGCCAAAGGCGATCACTGCGAGTGCCGCGTGCCATGGGTGGGCGATCGCGCTGCGTGCCTCGAGGGCTGCGAACGCTGCCACCGAGGCGATCGTCGCCAGCGCGATGGCGGCGGCGATCCGCGAGAGCGCGACGCGCGCTGGGCCCAGTCCGGCGAGTGCCAGGCGGCGATCGGCGCCGCGTGACGAGGAGGCGGCGAAGAAGCCGAGTGCGCCCGACAGGAACGCTGCGGCCCATCCCGCCGACAAACCCACCGAGGCGTTACCGGTGAGTGAGCCGCCGAGGGCGCGGGCGAAGTCAGAAAGGACACCGGCAGCGGAGACCACGAACAGAACTGGGACGCCGATCAGCAGGACAAGCGTGAAGGGAGCGCGCAGCTGTTCTCGTGTGAATACGAGAGTGCGGCTCACAGCTGCTCCGCCCTTCCGTCTCGGAGTTCGTAGATGCGGTCGAGGCGGTCGCGTTCGGCGAGGAGGTGGCTGACGATGACGATGCTCATGCCGGCGTCGCGGCGGCTTGTGGTCATCTCCCAGAACCGCAGGTATGTCTCCCAGTCGAAGCCCGAGTACGGCTCGTCGAGGAGGAGCAGTTGGGGGGTGTGCATCAGCGCCAGGGCCAGGTTAAGTTTCTGGCGGGTGCCGCCGGAGAGCTGCTCCACCCGGTAGTCGGCGTAGCGGGCGAATTCGAGCTCGTCCATCAGGTTGCTCGCGGCTGCGAGCGCGTCCGTTGCGTTCATGCGATACGCCGTCGCGAACAGTGCGAAGTGCTCGGCGGCGGTGAGCTTGTCCCACAGCAGAGGCTGCTGCGGGCAGTAGCCAAGACTTCCAGGTCGAACGATGGTGCCGGAGTCGCGTCCGAGGAGCCCGACGATCAGTTGCATGAGGGTGCTCTTGCCCGAGCCGTTCTCGCCGACCAGTCCGACGAGCTCTCCAGGCTTGACCTCCATGGACAGGTCACACAGCACCTCGACCGTACAACGATGCCATGGCGGACCCGTACGGAATCGCTTGGACACACCCTCGAGCGTCAGGATCGCACCTGCTGGCGGCGCAGTATCCGACAGGGAAGGGTCAGCCTCGTGAGTCGATGTCATGTCCACCATCTCCGCTCGGGGTATGACCGGTGACGCTCGCTTCGTCGATGAACCGGTCGTGGCACGCGGTCGAGCAGAACCACCAGCTCTGACCGTCACGTATGACTGACAGGGTCGATGGGTGAATGTTTACGGTCATGCCACACACGGGGTCGTGCACTTGCGCGTCGGGGACGGCGACGTCGGGCACGGCCGGGGCGGCTTCGCGAGGGCCGTTGACAGGTGGGTGGAAGCGGCGTAGCCGGTTGGCGTTGGTGACCACGGACAGGCTGGACAGCGCCATTGCCGCGGCCGCGATCATTGGGCTGAGCCGCCAGCCGAGGATCGGGTAGAGCACCCCGGCGGCGATGGGAACACCGAGTGCGTTGTACCCGAACGCGAACCCGAGGTTCTGGCGGATGTTGCGCATCGTTGCCTTCGAGAGCGCGATGGCCGTCACCAGCCCCGAGAGTTGCCCGGAGATGAGGGTGACGTCGGCGGCTTCGATCGCGACGTCGGTCCCGGTGCCGATCGCGATCCCAACGTTGGCCTGGGCGAGCGCGGGGGCGTCGTTGATGCCGTCACCGACCATGCCCACGATGTGGCCTTCGGCTTGGAGGCGGGCGACTTCGGCGGCTTTGTCGCCGGGGAGGACCTCGGCGAGTACGCGGTCGACGCCGACGGAACGGGCGATGGCTTCAGCGGTGCGTCGGTTGTCGCCGGTGAGCATGACGACTTCCAGACCGAGATGGCGCAGCCTGGCAACGCTTGTAGCGGCGTCTTCTTTGAGGGTGTCGGCGACCGCTACCACGCCGGCGGCTCGTCCTTCAACGGCGATCAACATCGCGGTCTTGCCGTCGCCGGCCAGTCGGGCGGCGATCTCGGTGAGCGGTGCCGGGTCGATGCCAGCATCTTCGAGCAAGCGGGTGTTGCCGACGTGTACTCGCCGGCCGGTGACGGTGGCGAGCACGCCCATACCGGTGATCGAATCGAACACGTCCGGGTCGGCGAGCGTCATGCCGCGCTCGCGGGCGGCGGTGACGATCGCTTGGGCCAGCGGATGCTCGGAGCGCACCTCGGCGGCCGCGACGAGTTCGAGCAACTCGGCGTCGTCGAGTCCGTCGACTGTCACGAGGTCGGTGAGTTCTGGGTGGCCTTTGGTGAGAGTGCCGGTCTTGTCGAGGATCAGCACGTCGAGCTTGTGGGCGGTCTCGAGTGCTTCGGCGGAGCGGATCAGTACGCCGGCCTCGGCGCCTTTTCCGGTGGCAACCATGATCGAAAGTGGTGTGGCGATCCCGAGGGCGCACGGGCAGGCGATGATCAGCACTGCGACCGCGGCGACCAACGCGAACGTGAACGCCGGGTTCGGGCCGACATCGAACCAGACGACGAACGTTACAATCGCGATGAACAACACCGCAGGCACAAACCAGCGGGCGACCGCATCAGCGAGACGCTGGATCGGTGCTTTGGAGGTTTGAGCCTGGCGGACGAGGCGCACGATCTGGGCGAGCATCGTGTCGCGCCCGACCTTGGTCGCGCGCATGCGGAACGCACCGGTCTGGTTCAACGTCGAGCCGATCACGACGTCACCGGCGACCTTGGTCACGGGCATCGATTCGCCAGTGACCATCGACTCATCCAGGCTCGATTGGCCGTCGAGGATCTCACCATCGACCGGCACCTTCTCGCCGGGACGCACCACGACGACGTCACCCGCGGCGACGTTCTCGATCGGCACCTCGATCGTGGCGCCGTTACGTTCGACCCGCGCGGTGCGGGACTGTAGACCGATCAGACGTCGGATCGCTTCGCCGGTGCCGGCCTTGGCCCGGGCTTCGAGCAACCGACCAAGAAGGATGAGGGTGATGATCACACCGACCGCTTCGAAATAGACGTCGCGTACGTCGGCCGGCACGATCCGCGGAGCGACCGTGACGACGGTGCTGTATCCGAACGCGGCGACGGTTCCCAACGTGATCAGGCTATTCATATCAGCAGCGCGATGGGCGAGTGCGAGCCAGCCGGTGCGATGGATCGGCCAACCGACCCAACCCATCACCGGTGCGATCAACGCGAACTGCAGCCAGCGGTTCATCAGCCACATCGGGATCCAACCGAACCCGAACGCATCGCGTCCCATCACCGCGAACAGCACCGGTGCGGTCAAGACCGCGCCGATGATCAGCCGGCGTGACAGGTCGGTGACCTCGGCGCGCCGAGCCGCTGCCTCGAAATCCTCGTCGCCTTCATTTCCTGCGCCGACGTCGGTTCCCGTGGCGTCGGCCGCCGCCGCGATTTCGTCGCCCTCGATCAACAGGCTGCCGTGAATCATGTTCATCCCACACGCAAAACCGTACGTACCAGGCCGCGACGGCGCGAGCTCCACGGTGGTTTCAGTGAACGGTGCGAGGAAACGACTGAGCGCGAAGTCGCTGAAGATCACCTTCGACGAGCAGTCGCCGTCCTCTTGGCGGTCGAACACGATCCGCAACGGGACCCCAGTGCGGGCCTTAATCACATCGGGGTTGTAACCGCCCCTCACCGTCACTCGCACCTCTTGGATGCCGTCGTGCTCGGCGGCGATCGACGCCGGACGAGCACGAAAGAAGAACCGGCCCAACACGACGATCAACACAACGCTCACCCCGGTCACGATCAACTGTGATGCGGTCATAGCAACACCTCCTGCGGCTCACTGGCCACTCCTTCATGATGCCGTAAAATACCCCCTAGGGGTAGGGTCTTTATGCTCTATTCGACGAGACGACGCAGGACCATACTGAAGGCACGAAGGCGAACAAGGAGACGCAACCATGAGACACCACAACCGAATGCTTCCCTACGCACTCGGCGCAGCTTGTGAGCATCTGCAGGGCGTATGGCGTTCCGGCGTCGCGTCGGTTTGACCTGAACCTGGCACCGCCTTGAATAGGAGGAATCCCATGCGTGCTTACACGATGAACCGAAACGACTATGTGCATCGGCTGCAACGCATCGAAGGCCAAGTCCGCGGCCTAAAACGAATGATCGAGAACAACGAGTACTGCATCGACGTGCTCACCCAGATCTCCTCAGTCACGGCGGCTCTGCAAGGCGTCGGCATCGGTCTCGTCGACGAACACCTGCGCCACTGTGTTATGGAAGCTGCGACCGAAGGCGGTGTCCAACGAGACGCCAAGATCACCGAAGCGATTCGCGCCGTCGAACGCCTTGTTCGGAGCTGAACCTGCGGGCACGGACCGGCCAGTGTCGGTGTCAGCGGATGAAACGGTCGTAGGCGCCGTACCGCTCGTTGATCGGTCCGCGCGGCACGGTGGCGACGATGAGCAGGACGCCAACGCTGATTCCGCTCCATTTCGATGTGGCGGTTCCTCCGGTGAGGAGCCAGGGTGCGTCGATCAGCCACGCCGCAAAGACGAGGTTGGCGAATCGGGCGATTCGGCCGTCTTCCGCTAAGGCTGTGACCGCAACGGTGACGACGAGTGCACCGCCGAGGATCAGCGATGAAATCGAATTGTGGACACCGAACACCTGCTCACACCATCGAAAGGTGTTCATCGGAAATGGGATATGGACGAGGTATCCGGAGCCCACAATCCGTAGCGCCGGCACTGCAGCGCCTCCGACGACCACACTGGCCAACACCGCTCGAGCCGCGATGCTGTCTGGGAGTCGTTAATGGATTGCCGAAACGGTCGCTGCCATTGCGATTGCCGCTGGTAAGCGCAGGATCATTACGAAAACATCAACGTTCGCTCTCGTCGAGCATCTTTCGTAGCGCATTCGCGTCGCGCCTCGACAGACTGCCGAAGAAACCCGCGATCACCGCACTGCGATTGCTTGCCGCCGACAACACATCGTTGATACGGCGGGCCGCCAGCTCAGACTCATCGACCTTTGCCAGGTAACCGAATGCGCGTCCCGATCCGGTTCGTTCGAGGAGACCTTTCGCGTGAAGTCGCCCGAGCACGGTGGCCGCACTGGTGTACGCAAGATCAGTTCTAAACCGTTCTTTGACGTCGCCGGGCTGAAGTGGTTCCCTGGTGCCCGATAGCACTGTCATGATGTCGTGCTCCAAGGCACCGTCGGGTCGCCTGCCCATAATTACCTCCACAAAGGGACTACTCGCCGACCCGCTACTGACTTCTACACGGTGTCGCTGCTCGATGTTCTTCCCTCGTGAGGGACACCGCTGCGAATCGCCAACGCACCCCGACGAGTCGTCTACAACATGTATTAGTAACCTTGATGGCACCCCACGAAAGGCTTATCGAACAATGAAATATCGTCACATCAGCATCCTCGCCGCAGTCGGCACCATAGGACTCGCGGCATGTGGTAGCACCAGCAGCGTCGGTTCATCGGCATCGGTGCCGACGATGAACAGCAACGGAACCGCGCCGTCGTCCCCAAACACAAAATTCAATACTGCCGACGTCGCCTTCGCGCAGGGTATGGTCCCACATCATCAACAAGCAGTCGAGATGGCCAACATGGCACTCGACCCTACTGTCGGTGCCAGCGACCAGGTCCGCAAGTTGGCCACGGGAATCAAAGGTGCCCAGGATCCCGAGATCAAGATGATGACCGGCTGGCTGACGACCTGGGGTCAACCTATGCAGATGGACACCAGCATGACCCAAACCATGTCTTCGACCCAGGGCATGATGTCGACGCAGGAGATGGATTCCCTCCGCTCCGTCAAGGGCGCCGCCTTTGACACCATGTGGCTCGAGATGATGATCCGCCACCACCAGGGAGCCATCTCCACTGCTCAGACTGTCAAGACGACCGGATCGAACTCTGATGTTCTGACCCTTGCGGATCAGGTCATCGCCGGCCAGCAAGCTGAGATCTCGGTCATGCAGGCACTCCTCGCCAAATGACACTGAGCCATCGTCGTCGCCGTCCGTCTCCCCGCGGGTGGCGGCGGCGATGCTGCCTTGTCACGAAATTTTGAAGTTTGTCGCAGAGTGCGCCGAAATCTGACTCATGAATCGAACGCGTCGGGTACTTCTGACAACAACACTGTCGATCTCTCAAGGGCCGCCACGTTGGCCGGGTTCCCAACCGATGACCGACATCGGCACTTTTGGTCGTGAACGCCAATGACGGCGAGGAAGGTTCGTACTTGCGATGCCCAGCCGACGTCTGGCTGCTCGCGGATTGCACCGACTGTGGAAATAGGGATCTGTGAGACTGCTCTGAAGAAGTTACGTGTGCCGGGCCGCGCGACCTAGATGTCAGTACCAATGTGGTCTTCGTACGCGGTGACGCTGCGGTTGATCCCGGTCTAAACCGTCGAGATTCAGGATCAGCATGCGACCGTCACGGCGCTAGCAGCAAGGCGACGTGGGTCGGCCAACATGTGTCGACGAGCCATGCTGATGCGGCCGGCCGATGTCAGTCTCCGCCGAGTTGCCACGTCGCCTCGACCGGTTCCGGCAATCCGACGATCGTCAAGACGGCCATCCCCTGTGGAGGGCTTTTGGCGGAGAACTGGAGCTTCCCTGATCGGTGGTGGCCGCCCGGCCCATCGCCGGTCCAGTTTTGGACGGTCCATTTGGTGCCGCCGACGGCAAGCACTGTAGAGGTGGCCAGATCGACGGACAGGTCAGCCGAGTGCGTGTCGAGAACGATTGAGAACGTGGCGCCGGTCGAGTCGAGGCGGGTCGGAGTGATCGTTACCTCGACCGCTCCAGCGGCGAGAGTCCGAGCGGGAAGTAGCGCCTTGCCCGTCGCGCCAGATGGTGGGCTACTACACGCGGCGAGTAAACCGGCGAGCGCGAATGGCAAAACAAGTACGCGAAGTGGTCTCGATTTCATGTCGGTTCTCCAAAATTTCTGATCGGCTCGAGGCCCAGTCGTCGAGCGGCGAGGATTACGGCAACCGTGTTAATCGAGATGCCGGCAAGCATGAATGGCACTCGGTAGTCAGTGACGAATCCTGCTGCGCTTGCGGCGCCGATGACTGGAAAGAGTTCGGC
>JAYTWP010000251.1:0-1694 GCA_043743395.1 Actinomycetota bacterium
GAATTCCTCGGAGTTCGCGCCGTCGCGGGTGTGGAGGCATGGGATGGCGTCACGTATTCGCGGGTACTCACCCTGCCGCACGGCCACGGCACCGTTGCGCTGCGTCCCGGCGTTCACGCCATTCACTGTGAGGTGCGACTGGATGACTGGCGCGATCTGCAGGCCGCCGTCCAGCGTTGTCGGCGCATGCTCGATCTCGATGCTGACCCTGTTGCGATCGATGCGCTGCTCGGTGCTGATCGGGCGTTGGCCCCGCTGGTGGCGGCGCGGCCGGGCCTTCGCTCGCCGGCGCACGTCGACGGCAGCGAACTGGCGGTTCGAGCTGTGCTCGGCCAGCAAGTGTCCGTGGCCGGGGCAAGAACCCACGCGGCACGCCTCGTGCAGGCAGCAGGCGAACCGTTGCGCCACCCGATCGGTGAATTGACGCACGCATTTCCAACTCCTGCTGCGATAGCAGCGTTAGACCCTGCACTGCTTGCGATGCCTCAGACGCGTCGGTCCGCGTTGCTCGGCTTGTGCAACAGCCTGGCGACGGGTGATGTCGTCATCGATGCGGGCTCGGATCGTGCCGAGATGAGTGCCCGCCTCCTCGCCATGCCAGGGCTCGGCCCATGGACGGTCGCCTACATCGCGATGCGGGCTCTCGGCGATCCCGATGTCTTTCTGCCCACCGACCTCGGAGTCCGTCACGGCCTGCAACGCCTTGGGCTCGATGGTTCGCCCAAGGCAGCGGCGGCGACCGCGGAGTCGTGGCGTCCCTGGCGGTCGTACGCACTCCATCACCTGTGGGCCCAACTATGAACGCCGTAAGAACGATCTCAACAATGTCAACGGAGGAACAACACTGATGCTGTACGAAACCACAATGGATAGCCCCGTCGGCACCTTGACGTTGGTCGCGTCCGACGCTGGTCTGTGCGCCGTGCTGTGGGAGATCGAGAAGGCGAACCGAGTGCGACTCGGCCGAATCGAGGGCGGCGCTTGCGACCCGCATGGCGTACTGACCAAGGCCGTGCAACAGCTCTCGGAGTATTTTGAGGGGACGCGAGCATCGTTTGACCTCGAGCTCGATCCGGTCGGAAGCGATTTTCAGAAGTCTGCGTGGACTGCGCTACGAACGATCGCCTTCGGCGAGACGGTGAGCTATGGCGAGCAGGCCAGGCGGATGGGCGATGCCCGAAAGGCGCGCGCCGTTGGTGCTGCGAACGGCCGCAACCCGATCTCGATCATTGTGCCGTGTCATCGTGTCGTCGGCGCAGATGGATCACTCACCGGTTTCGCAGCAGGCATCGATACAAAAGCATGGCTGCTCGACCACGAACGGCGTGTCAGCACTTCAAAAGATTCGTGAGTGTCAAGAACGTCAAGATCGCGGCCTCGCTGACAGATTGTCCCGCACCGTGCTCATGTTGTGGAGTATGTTGCCGAAATAACGCATGCTCGACTTCGTCACGTTGGCGGCAATGCCATGAAGGTCAAGACCAAGCTGCTGTTCGCGTCCCTCGCCGTTGTCGGCGCTGCGATGATGCCGAACATAGTGAGTGCGTCAGACGGTTCGGCCGACAACGCGGGCGATCACAAGCACACACTTGGCAATCATGTCGAGACCAACTTACGTGCGGTCCGTGCGGCACGGGTTCGGCCGGTGAGTGGCAATGGCATCAGTTATCACAACGGGCCGGTGATGCTCGACA
>JAYTWP010000252.1:0-2658 GCA_043743395.1 Actinomycetota bacterium
AACCGGCACAAACACAACCAACACACCACCACCACCCGAACACCCACCGGATGGCACCACCACCGACAAAACGGAACCGAAATCGCACCACGCACCAACGATCCGCCATGACTATGACTCAGGTGCGCGCACTCGCGGTTTGGTCCTGGCGCCTGCCGATCAAGCAACGGTTACAGGTGTTTCCAACGCATCCAGGGAGCTGAGTTGAAGAAGCTGGCCACCACGCTGCCGGGAGTGACCAGCTCGTCGCACATCTGCTGCACTTCCGCGCTCAGGGTCATCTCGAGCACGGGGATGAGGCCGGTGAGCTGAGCGACAGTCTTGGGGCCGATGATCGGTGCGGTAATGCCGGGCTGATCTTTCACGAAACAGATGGCGAGCTGAGCTGGATCAAGGCCCAACGAACGCGCCATTGCCGCGAAGCGATTTCCAACCTCCACCCCGCTGGCCGTGACGCGCTCGGCGTAGATGCCACCTCGTGCGGCGACGCGCGAGTCAGCGGGCGGCGCGTCGGCGGTGGAATAGCGACCAGCGAGCATGCCCATTGCCATCGGCGACCATGCCAGAACACCGAGCCCGTGACGCTCACATGCCGGAATCAGCTCGTTCTCGATGCGGCGGTCGAGCAAGTTGTACGGCGACTGCTCGCACACGAAGCGGGCGAGACCGCGCTGCTCACTGGTCATCACTGCTTCCACCACGTGCCATGCCGGCGCGGTGGAACTGCCGATGTAGCGCACCTTGCCAGCGTGCACCAGATCGTCGAGCGCACCGAGCGTCTCCACGAGCGGGATGTTCATGTCTGGTCGATGCAGCTGATAGAGATCGATGTGATCGACACCGAGACGCTTCAGCGACGCATCGCAGGCGCGCATGATGTGCAGGCGCGAGTTGCCGCGGTCGTTGGGGCCGAGTCCGGTGGGATAGTGCACCTTGGTTGCGATGAGGACTTGGTCGCGGCGTCCGTTGAGCTGCAACGCCTCGCCGACGATGCGTTCGGCTTCGCCGGCCGCATAACTGTTGGACGTGTCGATGAGGTTGATGCCAGCGTCAACGGCGGCATGGATCATGCGGATCGACTCGGAACGCGGCGTGGGATTGACAAGGTTGTCCGTGCCGAGCGCGAGCTGCGACACGAGCACGCCGGTACGACCGAGAGGGCGATAGTCCATGGGCAACTCCGTTCAGATTGCCGTATAGCCGGCGTCGACGGCCACCAGTGCGCCGGTCATGTAGCTCGCTGCATCCGACGCGAGGAAGAGCACCACGCGTCCGATCTCCTCCGGCTGGGCCAGCCGACCCATCGGGATCGTTGCGTCGGCCATCTGCGTGAGGTATTCGTCGGTGACCGGAGCGGAGCGTTCGGAGCGAAGCATTGGGGTGTCGACCTCGCCGGGACACACGCCATTGACACGGATGCCGTCGCGTGCGTGGTCGAGGGCCAGCGCTCGTGTGAGTTGGTGGATCGCACCCTTGCTGGCGCAGTAGGCGACGTGGCCTTTGCCGCCGACATCGCCCCAGATGGAGCCGAAGTTGACGATCGCACCTTTTCCTTGTGCCTTCATCACGCGCAGCGCAGCACGACACATGTAGAACGTGCCGCTGACGTTGACAGACATGACGCGCAGCCAGTCGGCGTCGGTGGTGCCGTCGGCATCGGCGCGCACGATGGTGCCTGCAGCATTGACGAGCACATCGAGGCGACCGTACGTGTTGACCGCAAGCTCGATCGCGGAGTCGCAGAACGAGGAGTCGGAGATGTCGCCGACGGCGGCGACGCCACCGACCTCGGTAGTCGTTGCCGCGGCGCCCTCTGCATTGCGGTCGACGACGACCACATGGTCACCTTCGGCCGCGAACAGCCGCGCTGTCGCAGCGCCCATACCTGACGCTGCGCCGGTGACAATCACTACTCTGCTCATGTTGATCGACGGTAGCAGCACGCTCTCAATCAGAGCCGTACTCGGTGATTTCGACACCCGTGCGAAAGGCCCAATGGGCCACGGTGGTAGGCATCATGATCGCGATGAACAGCGCCCAACCGATCGATCCGAATCCGAACACGATGCGTTCGATATGGCTCGGCTTGGGTGGGACCGGGATTCGCGAGAACACGGTCCACAGCGCAGTGATCTCGGCGACGAAGATCGCGCTGGCGAGTCGCCACAACCATTTCGCCCAGCACCACAACAACCAGGTCGCGATCGTCGCGGCAATGAAAGCAGTGATGGTGTACGGCGTGATGACGTGCAGGTTGATCGCGGTCGTATGGTCCAGGACGCGACCCTTGTAGAACCACGTGCGCAAACGCGGAGTTCCGGTGATCGCCGCGCCAACAGCAAGCATCACGACCGTGACCATGCGGTAGACGGTGCCATGTCGTTCAAGGGGAACCGCTCGGCCCCGACTCGTACGTGCCGCGAAGACCTTGCCCAGCACAAACGCAATGATCAGTCCAATCGCCCACACCATCCAGGCGCCGACCCCACTCAACCGGGGAATCAGAATGAGGTTGTACGAGATCGCCATTGCCATCAGGGCCCGGTTGCGGGCGAGAGCGATGCCGAGAGCTGTCATCGGTAGCGGTTTGAGTGGCGTGCGCAGCCAACGCTTCCACCTCGCGCGGGGCGTCGTGGCGGCCCAGAATGCATATGCCGT
>JAYTWP010000253.1:0-2988 GCA_043743395.1 Actinomycetota bacterium
CCGCACGCCATCGCCGAGAGCAGGATGCGCTCGGGGTTGAGGCCGTGCAGGATGTGTTGGAAGCCCTTCCCGCGTTCGCCGACAAGTCGCCAACCAGGCACCGGTAAGCCCTCGTATGCAACTTCGCACGAGGCAACGGCGTTGCGACCGACCTTGGGAATCGGGCGGATGTCGACGTACGCGGGATCGAGATCCGCAAGAAACAAACTGAGACCGTTGAACCGGTTTGACTCATCGTGATCAGTGCGCACGAGGAGCAGCACAACCTCCGATTCGAGTGCCTTCGAGGTCCAGATCTTGCGACCGGTGATGATCCATCCGCCCGAACCATCCTCAACAGCACGCGTGGTGATCCGGCCGGTATCGGTTCCGGCGTCTGGTTCGGTGACCCCGAACGCAACATGCAGATCGCCCGCGGCAGCGCGTGGCAGGAACGTGTCCTTGAGACGCTCGTTGCCAAATTTGACGACTGGGTTCAGTCCGAACATGGTGAGATGCAGTGCCGTCGAGCCGTTCATCGCTGCACCCGATGCCGCCACGCGATTGAGCACCAACGCAGCCTCAGTGATGCCGCGACCCCCGCCTCCGTACTGCTCGGGAATCGCAATGCCGACCCATCCGCCGTCTGCCATGACCCGATAGAACTCCCAAGGGAACCGATGCTCGGAGTCGCAGTCCGACCAGTACCGGTCGTCGAACGAGCTACAGGCGCGATCGACCGCATCGATGATGGCGTGGTGGTCCTCGTCTTGCGTGAAGTCCATGCACCAATCTGCCACGCCGACGCGTGGTCACGAAACCTGCCGACCAAAGCGCGGGCTCCCTCCGCGGACGTCAGTTGACGAGGAGGGTACCTTCGAGCGCGCGCATCGTCTCGCGCCACACCTCGGCCTCCACGGCGGCAACCGTGCCATCGCCATCGACCCTGCGCAGGATGCCATCGCGTTCAAATCCAGCAAGCATGGGGGCGGTCTCGGTGTCGTACAGGTCGAGTCGGCGCCGCGCGACCTCGATGTCGTCGTCGGATCTGTTGCGCCCTGCGAGCCGCGAAATCACGACAGCGGGGGAAACGACAAGCTCGATCACGAGATTCGGCGCTGTGGACGCCAGAGACGAAAGGGCCGCAGCCTGCTCGACAGTGCGGGGAAATCCGTCGAGCACGTAACCGCCAACACCGATGCAAGACATGACGATGGCAGCGATGAGTTCGTCGGGAACCAACTCGCCGGCGAGCACCAGCCGTTCAATGGAACGCCCGAGCGACGTATTCGCAGCGATATGGCGCCGCAAGAGATCACCCGTCGACAGATAGTGCACATCGAGGCGAGCGGAAAGTCGCTCACCCTGTGTTCCTTTCCCTGAGCCGGGACGACCCACGAGCAGCACTCGTGGTTCAACAAGTGCTCCGGGCCGGGCGGAAGCGACAGGCACGTCCATCGGCTCGTCGGCAATGTGCCCGATGTGATCCAGGACCATAGTCAGCCTCCACCAGATTGAGCAACCTGTTGCCGGTGGCTCGTGTTCAGCCACTGGAGAATGACCATACCATCGCATCACGGGCCAGAAAAGCGGAGACAGGGTGCGCGTCGGGGAGCACGAAAGCCTCGAGGACAGCCTTGCGAGGATCGCCTTTCTCGCCTGCCTGGGTCCCATCGGTGCGAGCTCTGCCGCAGTGGCGCCAGCTGGACATGTTGTGCGCTGTGTTGCTCCCAGAGCTACACAGCGCACGACTTCGTACGGAAACACGCACAGCACAACAAACCCAGCAGCCCCAACGGGATTCGAACCCGTGCCGCTACCTTGAGAGGGTAGTGTCCTAGGCCACTAGACGATGGGGCCGTGCAAGTAGCCCTCGCAATCTAGCGGCGGCGCGGCGACAGGCCAACTGCCGAGCCCAATGCGCTGAAGGCGCGCACGAAACAACGTGCGAAAACGACAGAAGCCGACCACTGAGAGTCAGTCGATCGGCCGTCGATGAGCTGGGGAGCAAGGAATCGAACCCTGAATAACAGTACCAGAAACTGCTGTGTTGCCAGTTACACCACTCCCCATCACGATTCCCCGTGAGGGCAGCAAAGTGTATCGGACATGGGCGAGTCGGCAACTCCTCAGCCGGTGAGCGAGAACAACCGGCGAAAGCCAATAATCCGTGCAACAGAGATGCCTGCGGCCTCCTTGATTTCCTTTGCAAACACCTGCGCACCGCGGACCGGACTGGTGCGAGTGGGCGAGACGTAGGCCGTGAGCCCAACCTCTTGAGCGATCAGACGAATGCGCAGCGAGTGGAATGGGTCACTGACCAACAACACCCGAGACGCACCGCGCGCCTCAAGAAGTTTGGTCACGCCGACCAACGATTCCCAACTGGAATGACCGGAGTCGTCGCGCAGAATCGCATCCGGCGGGACACCTTTGCGTTCGAGGTATACGGCGGAGGCACTGGCCTCGGTGAAACGATCGCCGGGCTGATTGCCTCCCGTGACCACCACGAGTGGAGCGAGGCCCCGGTTCCACAACTCGACGACGTGGTCGAGGCGGGACTGCAACTGCGGCGACGGGCGCCCGTCGTACTGCGCAGCGCCAAGGATGACGATTGCGTCAACGCGTCGAGCTTGGTCGCTCTGACCGACCGACCACACCTGAAACAGGTTGACGCAGTAGTAGACGCCGCCGAGCGCAATCGCGGCCAACAAGGCAATGCCTACCCGACGTCGCCATTTCGTCCGCTCCGGTTGGGGTAGCGCTTCAGGAGTTTCGTCTGGGTTCACACTCACCCGGGTGATGCCCCATCACGTTCGAGTGCAGCACGCAATCGACGCAAGGTTTCTTCACGACCGAGGAGCACCAATGACTCGAACAACGGCGGGCCAACACTGCGCCCAGTGACGGCGACGCGAACTGGAGCCTGCGCCTTGCCGAGCTTGAGCTGGAAGCCATCGCCGATGGCCTCGAGCGTCTCCTTCAGAGCGTCGTGCTCCCACTCGGCGG
>JAYTWP010000254.1:0-7695 GCA_043743395.1 Actinomycetota bacterium
CGAAAACTGCCGTCGCCGAGCCGCCACACGTGCGTGATGTATTTGTCGGTTGGATCGAAGGGCCAGTCCGCGACGAGGGTCGCGCTGTGGAGCACGGCAACATCGATGCCGGCGCTTCGGGCATGATCGATGATGGCTCGATCGAGTGGGTCGTACGGGTCTGGTTCGCAGGCGAGCACGGCATCTTCGAGTAACGCGCGCATCTCATTCGAGAGTGGTGAGGCGGCTCGGGACCATTCGCTGACTGCGCCGTCACGTGTCGCCACGGATGCGACCGCGAGATGGCCCTGCGTCAGTGTCCCGGTCTTGTCGGTACAGATCACCGTTGTCGAACCGAGCGTCTCGACCCCGGGGAGGCGCCGAACAAGCGCGTCACCACGTGCCAGTTCCCACGCACCGAGCGCCAAATACAGGGCGTAGACCATCGAGAATTCCTCGGGGATCGCAGCAATCGCCAAACTCACCCCTGCGATCACCGCCTGGCCAAAGCCTCGACCCCGGATCAACTCGGCGGCCATGACGGCCACACACACCACGGCTGCGACGATCGCGAGCACGCGCACCAACCTTGCGAGGGCGCGCTGCAGTGGCGTTGCCGGCGACCGTACGCCCGCCACGAGCGTTCCAATCTGGCCGTACCGAGTTCGTGCGCCAGTTGCGGTGACGCGACCCAACGCCCGACCCGCGAGGACCGTCGTGCCGGCCCACGTCAGCCGTTCCTCGTCGGTGCCCGTGGCCGACTTGTTGGCTGGCAGCGACTCACCGGTCAGCGTTGCTTCGTCCACGAGGAACTGCGTGAGATCGAGCAACTGCGCGTCTGCCGGAACGATGTCACCCTCATGCAGTACGACGACGTCGCCGACGACGACCTGCTCTGTCAGTACCGTCCCGAATTGACCGTCGCGGATGACGGACGCTGTCGGCGCGATCAGTTGGCGCAGCTTCTCAAGCGTTCGTTCAGACCGCGCCTCCAACACCCACCCCACGCCGGCGATCGGGATGAGTGCAATGAAGACGATGACCGCGTCGGTTGTATCGCCGATGAAGAGGTAGGTGGGCGCGGCCACCAAGAGCAACGCAACCATTGGATCGGCGAGTGGACCGAACCAGCGCTTCCACCAGCTTCGTTGCGCGACGGCGGCAATTCGGTTTGGGCCACCTGCCGCAAGGCGACGTAACGCTTCGTCCGTACTGAGCCCTTCGACTTCTGACGGCACGTGATACGCAACCGACTCCATGAGTCCTCCGGGCGGTGACGCAGTTCGTCACCTCGTCACGATGGTATCCGCGGGTAGAGGGATCAGAACAACCTGCGATCGGCCGCCCAAGCCGTCAGCGAGGCGACGGCGTGTGGTCAGCCTCTGCGCGAAACCACGCGGCGAGGCGCCTCAGACCTTCGTCGACGGTGACCGTTGGTACCCAGCCCAGATCATCGTGAGCCGGGCGGGGATCGAACCAGTGCGCCGTGCCCAATTGCTCCGCCAGAAAGCGAGTGAGCGGCGGCTCGCTGGTCACATGTCGCAGGCGCCACAGTCGCTCGATCGCACCACCGGCCAACAGGGCCACCCGCCGAGGAACCTCCCGCGGCGTCACGTCAAGTCCTGCCGCGTGACAGATGCCGAGGACGAGCTCGCGAATTGGTCGCGGTTCACCGTTGGCCACGACGTAGGCCTTGCCGTTGCAGATCGCTCCTGGTCGCGCAGCATCGAGAGCGGCGACGAGGGCGGCTGACGCGCAATCGATGTAGGTCGTATCGATGAGCGCCGAGCCATTGCCCACGAGCGCCAAGCGACCAGCGCGGGCGCGTTCGACGATGCGGCCGACGAGCTGTGTATCGCCCGGTCCCCACACCAGATGGGGGCGAATGGTCACCACGCAAAGCTCATCACTCGCCGCCGACCGCGCCAACGACTCACCCATCGCCTTCGATTCGGCATACCACGCTCCGGTCCGGCCCGTCACCGGCTCGTCGGCACCGGCGCCGACGATCGCGTGTCCAGAGTGCGCAACCGACGGGGTAGAAACATGTACCAATCTGGTGACGCCATTGCGCTTCGCGGCAGCGACGATGGACGCGGTGCCATCGACATTGATGCTTCGGTAATCCTCCCAGCTGCCGACCACGCCGACCTTGGCCGCGGCGTGGATGATCGCATCGCAACCGATCGCCGCACGTTCAACCAGGTCGCCGTCGCGCACATCGCCCATTACCTGCTGCGCGTTTACGTCGGCAGCGTGACGCTGCAGACAGACAACCTCGTCGCCGCGATCGATCAGGGCTTCAGCAGTGCGGCGCGCCAGCAAGCTGGTGGCGCCGGTCACCAGTACCTTCACCAGGGACACCTGGCCCGGTCGCCGGCAAGCACGGCCGAGGCCCATGCAGCCACAGCTGTTCGGTCAATCTTGGTGTTGTGGCGGATGTCTACGGGCAGATGGTGCACGGTGATCACCGCTGCGACAGGATGAGCCACAACATCGCGGACACGCTCGACAAGCACATCGTCGGCAATACCCACGGACGCGTGTTCATCTTCGATGACCACCACCAGCTGCTGGCAGCCAACCGGCCCGACGCCAACTGCGGCGGCCTTGGCAACGCCGTCGAGGCGTTCGACCGCGACCTCCACAGGGACCGGCGTGATTGGAGCGGCGGCGGCGTGAATCACGTGCACGCTCCGACCTTCGACCCAGAGCCGACCACCGCCGTCGATGTGGCCAACGTCTCCCGAGCGATGCCACACGAGTCCTTCGGCCGTGCTCGGGCGTGCCTCGTGCTCGGTACGCCAAAGCTGGTCGTAGCCATCGGACAACCATGGAGCACGAATCAAGATCTCACCCGTTTCGCCAACTATCAGAGACTCGACCGCCCGGTCGGCATTGAGCCCGAGTGGTGCGATGATCACCTCGACACCGGGCACCAATGTCCCGACGCATACGCCATCACCGACACCGGCGGCCTCGATGCCAACGAGGTCGATGTCGGCTACCGGTAGGCATTCGGTCATGCCGTACGGCGTATGCAATTCTGCACTGGGACACCACGCACTGGACGCACGCAATGTGGCGATCGGCACGGGTGCGCCGGCGGACAAGACGAGTCGTAGAGTTGAGAGCCGTACGTGCCGAGCGGCTGCCGTGTGATTCACATTGAGCAGGGCTGCAGGCGACGCAAACACAATCGTTGCGTCAACCGCTGCGACTGCGGCCGACAGCGCATCGGCGGTCAGCGTGCCAGGTGCAGTGACGTCCACATTGGGGATGGTCGATGTAATGCCAAGCGCGGGTCCGTAGAGCGCAAACGGCGCAAACGCAGCGACCAAGCGGTCGCTCGACGTGATGCCATACGTACGTGCCAAGACATCACGTTGCGCTGCCATTTGCGCATGGCGATAACGCACGCCCTTCGCCGGCCCGGTGGCCCCCGAGGTGTAGAGCACCGCCGCAAGGTCATCTGGGCCGGGTGCGCGAGGCAGCGTCGCCCCGCACGACGCCAGTTGGTCCAGCGTTCGCGCCGCCCCAAAGAGAGTCCGCCTGCCAACTGCAATCCCCGTGGCCCCCGGCGCCCAGCGCAACAACCGTGCGGCCGCCAGAGCCTTCGGTATGCCGACAACCCACTTCACATCGGCAGCGCGCACAGCAGCACCGAGACCGCGCACACCGAGACCGCGATCAGCAATCACCGTGACCGCACCCGCGCGCCAACAGGCATATGACGTCGCCAAGAGATCCACACTCGGCGGCACCAACACGGCCACACGATCACCGGGCAGCACACCAAGATCAGCGAGCCCGGCAGCGATTCCCATCACTCGATTGTGCAGTTCGACGAACGATGTCGACTCACCAGTGACACCATCGACGAATGCGGGCGAAGTGTCGGCGCGCCGAGCATCGAGCGCCGCCCACAACGGCGCCAAGCTCGATTTCGCATCGACAGGTGTCGGGAGAATTCTCTGTCGAGGCACCACACGCTCGGTCAGCCATCCATCAACCAGGCCGGCAACATCTGTTTCCTCGACGACCAGGTGCCCCATGCCGGCAAAGCGGTGTCGATCCGCATGAGGGAGGCGGGATGCAAGATCGAGCGCGAAGTCGTCGTTGAAGACCGGGTCTCGCGCGCCCCATGCAAGGAGCGTCGGAACGGTGAGTGATCGAATACCCTCGGCGACGCGATCAATGGCGGCCGCCGATGGATGCTTCGGGGTGAACGGCACGTCGGCCACGAACTCGGCGATGGCATGGCGATCTTCGGGGTGTCGATACGGCGCCCTGTACGCATCGCGGGCGTTCGAACCGATTCTTTTTCCGGAAAGCATCAGCGTGCCATCGACAAACATACGCGTGCGGTGACCGACGAAATCGGTGATCGGCCCTGCTGCAGCGACACGAATGAGCGCCGGCGCGCGGCGACCCTTTGGCACCGCAACGCCCGTATTACACAGCACGAGGCCGGCCAGCCAACGATCGGCACCCCGAGCAGTGGTGCCATCGGTCGCAGCCAATGCCCACCCCAACGAGATCGGGCCGCCCCAGTCGTATGCGGCGGTAATGACAGGCCCCGTCACCTCCAGAGCCTGCATCACGTCGCCGAGATCGCTCACGCGATCGGCAAAACGACGCTGTTCGGTCCGCTCGGAGTACCCCATACCCAACTGATCGACCGCAATGACGCGATACCGATCACCGAGGCGATCGTGAAAACTGCGCCAGTGATACGACCATGTCGGATTGCCGTGGACGCACACGATCGTGGCGATCGGATTTGGCGGCGTGCGATCGAGCACGTGCCACGTTCGCGTCGTTCCGTCTGCGCCCGGCACCTTCACGAGTTGGGACCAGCCGGGATCGACCCCCCACCGGCGCAACTGCGAGGTCGATGGAAGCGGTGGTGCCCAACCGGACCGACCGGGCGTACTCACCACACGATCTCGGTAAAACTGGTGTTCAGGCCTGAGCCAATCCCCATGCAGAGCACGCGCTCGCCAACGGTGAGTTCGGACATCACGCCGGCGAGGGTGATCGGAATCGCGGCTGGCCCGACGTTGCCGAACTTGGGATACGTCAATGGCACCAACGCCGGATCGATGTCGAGTTTCTCGCAGAGCAGACGCGTGTGCACCGAACTCACCTGATGCACGATGTAGCGGTCCATGCCGTTGGCCCAGTCGTGCGTCTGTTTTGCTTCGTCCCAACAGTCGACGCCCAGTTCGAGGCCCGCCTCGAGCAGGCGACGAGTGTCGGTGGTCATCCGCTCGAGGTCACCGACACAGAGCTTGTTGTGCTGCGTGCCGGCACGAACGACTCCGCCGACGAGACGGTGGGCATCGGGATGAACATTCATGTTGCCCATGACCATCGCCGCCGCACCAGAGCCGAGCGTCAGTGAGGCGAACTCGTCGAAGACATCGACCGCCGTGGCCGTCTCGAGTTGCAGACGCTTGATCGTTGCCAGTTGCGTCTGACGGCTGCCTTCACCGTCGACGATAAGTGCGTACTTGATGTGCCCGGCATCGATGGCGGTTGCCGCCAGATGCATCGCACTGACGAAGCCAAGGCACGCGTTGGCGAGATCGAAGTTGGTACATGAGGTCGGCAGACCAAGTGAGTGGTGCACGGCGCACGCGACCGACGGCTCGAGATAGTGCTTGCACACCGAGGTGCTGATCATCATGCCGATTTCGGCAGGGTCGACACCCGACGAATCAATTGCTTTGCGACCCGCCATCGCCGCGGCTTCGTCGAAAGTCACGCCATCAGGCCACCACCGCCGCTCTTTGATGCCCGCCAATTCGGCCAGCAGACCTGGGCGAAGGCCACACCGCTCGTAGGTGGGCATCAACTGCTCATCGATCCAGTCCGAGGTGATCACTTCGGGTGCTTCAACTGCTTGCACTGTGATGACGCCGGCGAGTTGGTGGCTATAAGTCGCGTTCCCTCTCAACGTGGGTGCTCCGATCTCTATACATATGACACCAGCATGGTGTCCGAGGAGCCGTTTTGCTCGCTCGGAGCGACTTCATCGGCGGACCCTGGGAGGTCGTAACCTTGCCGAATGGCAATCATGAAGGCCCTTGTACGTCGCCCAGGTCCGAGATTAACGGAAGGCATTGTCACCCACATCGATCGAGTCGCGGTCGACCATGGCAAGGCGCTCCAGCAATGGCACGACTACGTGGCTGCGCTCGAGACAAATGGTTGGGAGACCATCGAGGTTCCTCCTGCTCACGATTGTCCGGACGCCGTCTTCATCGAGGACACCATGGTCGTCTACAAGAACGTCGCTGCGATCGCCAGGCCTGGTGCCGACACCCGCAAACCGGAGACTCTCGATGCCGAGAAGTCGGTGGAATCGCTCGGATACTCGATCAATCGCATTCGCCCTCCCGGCACGCTCGATGGTGGCGATGTGCTCAAAGTTGGTGACACGGTGTACGTCGCTCGCGGCGGGCGCTCCAACGCCGACGGCATTCGTCAACTCCGCGCCATTCTCGAACCAGTCGGCGCTTCAGTCGTCGCTGTGCCACTCACGAAGGTGCTCCACCTCAAGTCTGCCGTCACCGCCCTACCCGACGGCACCATCGTGGGGTGGCTTCCCGCCGTCGACGACCCCGCCATCTTTCCCCGGTTTCTGTCGGTCCCCGAGTCGTCAGGAGCGCACGTCGTGTTGTTGGGTAACGACAAACTGCTGATGTCCAACGACTGCCCACGCAGTGCTGCGCTGTTCGCCGATCTCGGATACGAACCAGTGGTGGTCGACATCAGCGAGTTCATCAAACTCGAGGGTTGCGTCACGTGTTTGTCCGTGCGACTTCGTGGGTTGGCGGGCTAGTGGCCACCGTCCTCATCGACATCGTCGACGGCATTGCAACGGTCACACTCAACCGGCCCGAAGCGCGCAATGCACTCAACCCTGAACTCGCCGCGGCGTTTCCCGAAGCCATCACCCAGTGCGACGAACGCGACGACGTGTTCGCGATGATCCTCACGGGCGCTGACCCAGCCTTTTGTGCGGGCTTCGACCTTCGCGAGTTGGCGACCCGCGAGCGGGGTAAAGAACCCAACCCGCCTCCCCCGTATCGGGCTGCACTGCCTCCGCACCGCAAGCCGATCATCGGCGCAATCAATGGCGCCGCTGTCACCGGCGGTTTCGAGATCGCGCTGGCCTGCGATTTCCTCATCGCCTCCGAACGGGCGCGCTTCGCCGACACCCACGCCCGCGTCGGCTTACTGCCCGGCTGGGGCCTCACGGTCATGCTCCCCGAAGCAATCGGTATTCGTAGGGCGAAACAGCTCAGCTTGTCGGGTGCCTTTCTCGACGCGCGAACTGCTCTCGATTGGGGTCTGGTCAATGAAGTGGTTCCCCATCAGCAACTGCTCGATCGGGCGCGGGCTATCGCTCTCCAAATCGCAGCGAACCCAGCCCACGCCGTGGAGGCAGTGATGGCGCTCTACGACGAGGTCGCCGAGTTGCCCCCACCACAGGCGTGGACCGTGGAGAACGAGCGTGCTCGCCGATGGATCGCGGCCCGGTTCGACAAGGCCGGCCTCGCCGAACGGCGCGAAGGCATCGTGGCCACCGGTAGCTCGCTTACTTGGCAACCACCGTCCCCCGCCGACCCGGGCGACGGTCCATACAGCGTTGTCGACAAGGACCAATAACCGCATGCGCGTCTATGCCGGCATGTCCGACCGGGT
>JAYTWP010000255.1:0-2778 GCA_043743395.1 Actinomycetota bacterium
CGGCCGTTCAGCATGCCCTCGGCGGTAGTTCCTCGACGATGACCGCTGGCGCAATTGTGGTTGCGATGCCAATCGTGGACGACACAACCGAGCTCACCGTCGGGGCGCTCAGAGTAGAGCGGACTCTCGACGGCGTGGAGCATCGAGCTCACCTCGCCTGGATGACCATGGGCGCCGCCACCATCATTGCGCTCATCGCGGGCTGGATCATCGCCAGTCGGCTTGCCCGTCGCCTCTCGCTGCCCATCATCGAACTCGCTGAAGCCGCAGCCCTGATTGGCGCGAGCGGAACCCCCACCCCAACCGCCCCCACAGGCTTCATCGAGATCGACAATCTGTCGACTGCGTTGTCGACCAGCGCCCAGCGGGTGAACGAGGCGCTCGCGCGCGAACACCGCTTCAGCGCCGACGTGTCACACCAGCTGCGGACACCGCTCACCGGTTTGCGGCTGCACCTTGAGTCCGAGCGCCATGTCAACCCTTCTGACTCGATCGCTCAAGCATTGCGCGATCTCGACCGCATCGACGACACCGTTGAACACCTCCTCGAATATGCCCGCGATGCCATCCCGGCGTCAGCCACAACGCGGCTCGACGCCGCGACGCAGGAGGCACAACTTCGTTGGCAACCGCAAGCGATCCGTCTGCACCGTTCGATCAAAGCCGTGTCCGCTGAAGAGGTAGAAGTTCGGGCGGCCCCCGGGTCGATCCAACAAGTGCTCGATGTACTGATCGACAACGCGCTCAACCACGGCACGGGCACCATCGTCGTGTCTGTGCGTCGCATGCCGGGCGGCGCTGCAATCGACGTGACAGACGAAGGTCGTGCGATCGGTCCAGCGCATGCTGACATCATCTTTGAGCGCGGGCATGGGGTCGACAACGGCATCGGTCTCGCTCTTGCCCGATCAATCGTGGAAGCCAACGGCGGCCGACTGCTTCTCGCAAGCACAACACCCACAACGTTCTCTGTCGTATTACTCCAAGCCGATCAAGGGTGAGTACCAAGGCTCCGACTAGATTCTTCAAATGAGCGAATACGAATCCGGTGAGCCCGAAGACAATTCGCCCCCACCACCGCCACCGAACATGGCTCCACCACCTGGGTACGTCGCGTACGGAGATCCGAACTACCGCGGCTACGCGAGCCTGCAAAACGTCGGCGGTCTCGGCCGCTCGATTGTCGTCATCTTGCTGATGCTCATTCCGCTCACGGTCGTGTCGATATTGGTCAGCTTCGACATGCGCGGCAAAGCGCAAGACTTCCTCGATGGAACGATGACTGAGACCTCGTTCAAGAACTCGTTCAGTCTCACCTTCTTGGTCGGGGCAGTCGTCGGTCTTGCCACGCTGGCGACGTTCGTGCTCACGATCATTTGGATGTTCCGCCTTGCGAAGAATCAACAAGCACTCGGGCGCAACGGCACCTGGACGCCGGGATGGGCTATCGGTGGTTGGTTCCTGCCGCCATGCGTGTTGTACATCATTCCGTATCTGATGATGCGCGACCTTTGGAAGAGTTCCGATCCGGCATCAGGCCCGGACTGGAAGAAGAACCCGGTGGCGCCTATCGTCAACATCTGGTGGGTGCTCTATGGGCTCATTCCAGTGGTCTTTATCCCCATCACGCTCTCGAGCGCGAGTCTCCGTAGCGGCTCGAGTGTGTCGAACAGCAAGAAGCTCGCTGACGCGGCACACAATCTCGTCGACACGTTCAATGCTTCGACGGCCTCCGCCGTCGTTCAGCTTGCTGCGGCTGGGGCCTACCTACTGCTCGTGCTCCGACTGACCGAGCGTCACAAGCAACTCATTCGAGAGAGCTGATGCTCTTCCTCGTGCGGCATGCCAAAGCAGGCGAACGTCGCGACTCAGACGACGACACGCAGCGCCCGCTGAGCAAGGCAGGCTGGGCACAAGCGCACGCCTTGGCCAAGCCCCTCGTCGCTGCAGGAGCGGGGAACATCTTGTTCTCCAGCCCGTACGTGCGATGTATCCAGACGCTTGAGCCACTCGCCGAACGGCTGAAGTGCGACGTCGTGACAGATGGTCGACTCGGCGAAGCTGAGTCTGTGATTGCGATGGTCGAGATGATCCGCACATTGCCCGACGGCGCAGTGCTGTGCAGCCACGGCGACATGATCCCCGATTCGCTTTCCAGCCTGCAACGACGCGGTTGCGAATTCATCGGCGAACCGAACTGGAAGAAAGCGTCCGTCTGGTTGATCGAGCGCGATGCCAGCGGCAACGCAGTCACCGCAGTCTGCTGGCCCCCACCGCTATAGGGCCACACGCGGTACTCATCGGTTCTTCGGATTAGTTATTGCCCAGGTTCTCGCAACGGATGTTCAGCCCGTCGTGAACGCATCGGTCGCTGGTATAGAAGAACACCCAGATAGCAGCGCACACAGCGAGGAAGACCAAACCGACGACGAGACCCGCAATGGCCAGCCCTTTGCCCTTGTCTGATCCGGTGGCCTTCATCTGGCCACGACTCACGAAACCGAAGATGACGCCGAGCAATGCCGGAATGGGAAAAAGCCAGAAGCACGGGATGACGTTCACCAAGCTCAACACCAAGCTGGCGATGCTGAGACCATTGGTGCCCTGGGGCGGCGCCGGCTGCATGCCACCGACGGGAAAACCAGGCTGGTAAGGCGGCGGCCCGCTGGGCGGCGGTGGCGGCGGTGGCGGAGGGGTGCTCATGAATCGCGACGTTAGCCGCAGCACGCGAGCTTTGGTTGGACTCCTCAGGGGCGCACCGCTGCGGGGCCGCTCAGC
>JAYTWP010000256.1:0-2046 GCA_043743395.1 Actinomycetota bacterium
TCGCTGAGCACGATGATGCGCGCACCGTCGGCGATTGCTTTGCTGACCTCGGATCGGATCGCATCGAGCGCGCGCTTCAGCGCAAGCCCACCGCCCGCCACGCGATACAGCCCACTGATGGTGACTGCCTTCAGCTGTGGGTGCTCGTTGTCATCATTGATGTGGACGATCTTGGCCAGTTCGTCATTGTCGATCACCGGGAAGGGAAGCACGAGCTGACGACAGCTCTCGGGCCCGGGTGCAAGCAGATTGTGCTCTGGTCCAACAGTGGAGCCAACAGCGGTGACGACTTCTTCCCGGATCGCGTCGAGCGGCGGATTCGTGACCTGTGCGAACAGCTGCTGGAAGTAATCGAACAGCAACCGCGGCCGATCGCTGAGCACCGCGAGCGGCGTGTCAGTACCCATCGAGCCGATCGGCTCGGCACCGGCACGCGCCATGGGAGCAAGGATGATCTTCAGTTCTTCGTGCGTATAGCCGAACACTTGCTGGCGGCGCAGCACGCTGTAATGGCTGAACTCGACGTGTTCGCGATCAGGGAGATCATCGAGTTCCACAAGACCAGTATCGAGCCATTCCTGATACGGATGCTCGCTGGCAAGAACGGACTTGACCTCATCGTCGCCGACGATGCGTCCGAGCGCGGTATCGACCAAGAACATGCGGCCCGGCTGGAGGCGGCCCTTCTTGATGATGCGCGCAGGGTCGATGTCGATCACACCGCTCTCACTTGCCATCACAACAAAATCGTCATCGGTGACCCAATAGCGACCCGGGCGAAGGCCGTTGCGGTCGAGCACCGCGCCAACCACCGTGCCATCAGTGAACGCGACACTGGCGGGGCCATCCCACGGCTCGATCAGCGACGAGTGGAAGCGGTAAAACGCACGCCTCTGTGCGTCCATGATGGTGTTGTTTTCCCATGCCTCGGGGATCATCATCAGCATCGCGTGAGGCAACGACCGACCGGCGAGGTGCAACAGTTCGAGCACTTCGTCGAAGCTCGCTGAATCTGAGCCGCCGGGTGTGCAGATCGGGAATGCCCGTTCGAGCCCCGGCAAGAGATCGCTCTTCAGGAGAGCTTCTCGTGTGCGCATCCAGTTGCGATTGCCTTGCACCGTATTGATCTCGCCGTTGTGTGCGATGTATCGGTACGGGTGAGCGAGCGGCCAGCTCGGAAACGTGTTCGTACTGAACCGGCTGTGCACCAGCGCCAACGCGCTCTCCACGCGCTCGTCGCCCAGATCGGAGAAGAACAAGCCGAGTTGCGGCGTCGTGAACATGCCCTTGTAGATGATTGTTCTGCTTGACAGAGACGGGAAGTAGGTGCTTTGCTCCGTCGGCAGTTCGTGCTCGACCCGCTTGCGCACCAGGAACACTTTGCGGTCCAGATCGAGTCCGCCTGCGCCGCCGGCATCGGCAATGAACAACTGCTTGAAGCCGGGCATCGCATCGCGCGCGCTAGCCCCGAGGCACGACGGCTGCACGGGTACATCACGCCATCCAAGCGTGCGCAATCCCTCCTCGGCAACGATCACGTCGATCGATGCCATTGCCTTTTCGGCGTCCGTCGCCTCGATCGGCAAGAAGGCAAGGCCGGTTGCATAGTGCCCGACGGCGGGCAGCGCGAAGTCCGCAACGGCACGAAAGAACGCATCTGGGATCTGGATGAGGATGCCGGCTCCGTCGCCGGTGTCGGCCTCGGCGCCGGTTGCACCACGGTGGTCCATGTTGCACAGCGCAGCCATGCCCATGGACACAATGGCGCGACTGGACACACCTTTGATATTGGCGACGAACGCAACGCCACAGGCATCGTGTTCGAACCGCGGGTCGTATAGCCCTGAGGGCGCGAGGTCATAGTTGTGCATCGTCCACATCCACTGAAGTCGGTTGGCTTGGGTGGACGCTCGGGACGACGCTGGCCCGAACGGTTACCGCCATGTTACGGGACGGCTCGGGGTTCACCAAGCAATATTTCGAACTAGTCGACGAAGTTGGCGGCCCGATTTTCGAAGTTGGCCATCACGGCTTCCACTTGATTGG
>JAYTWP010000257.1:0-5011 GCA_043743395.1 Actinomycetota bacterium
GCGAACGCACCGTCGAAATCCGAACCCATCCAGATGGTGTCCATCGATCCGAATCCGGCCGAACGCATGCACGCCCTGACGAGAACACGCGCACCGATGAGCGCATCATCCACATCGACAGCGACCGCGACGACACGACCGCAGCAGTCGGTTCCTTGGATGAACGGGAACGGAGTCGGCGCGCTCCAACCTCCGTCGGCCTTCGCGACGGCCACACGTTCCTCTGCCTCTGCAGCGATGGCGGTGCCGGTGGTGACGGTCGCCGAGTACCACCCCAGCCGTGTGTTGATCTCTGTGTTGTTGACGCCAGCGGCGAGCACGTGAAGCAGGACTTCGCCGCGCGACAACTGCGGAATCGCGACATCGGTGTACTGCAATTTGTCGTACCCGCCGTTGCCGGTGGTGACGACTGCCTTCATGGTCGATGGGAGTGGTGGCGAAGTCGCAGGGCCGGTCATTTGCGGTCAGTCGATCAACGTGTCGGCGCGTATACCGGCACGCTCGATGTGAACCGGTAACACGCGTCCGTAGAGCTCGAGCGTGCGCTCGGGACTGCCGACCATGCCGGGGTCTTCCACGTAGCTGAAGATTGCGACGTAGCGCATCCTCGGTCCGGACAGTGGCGTGACACGGTGAAGCGAGTACCTGCCCTTGAAGATCTGCAGGTCGCCGGGCTCGAGTTGCAACGTGTGGATGAGGCTGCTGTCGCCGTCGAGGACGGCTTCTACACCGGCGTAGTTCTCATCGGTGGGGGTGCGCAGATGGGGGCTGTATTCAAAGGCACCGCCCTTTTCGGCACTCTGGATCGCGAGGGTGACGGTGTAGTTGTTGGTGTCGAAGTGCCAGGGGAAGCCTCCGCCTTCCTCGGCAAGGTTGACAATGACATCTGCGAGCGGATCGTCGTACCGATAGAAGGCGGTCTCACCGAGCGTGGCCTGAATGAACGGCGCGAACGGCGGCCATTCGTAGAGAGCGCGAAGGATGCTCTCGTCTCCGAAGTTGTCGGCGGGCACGAACGCGTTCGAACGCTCGTAGAAGCGTCGCAATGGGTGTGTTTCGGGCAGGTCGCTGCGATCTGCGTTGAAGTACGGATTCGTTCGCGTGAAGTTGCGGTGCCCATATGGTGCGACCCGGTCGCACTCGGCGACGAGATCGGCGATTCGCCCGGCAGGAACGAAACCTTTCAACACTGCGCAACCATCACGTGCGATCGCCTCGCGAACGATGGCGATAACGGAATCACGTGCGGGTCCTGGCTCGGCAACCGGGTAGCGATCAGTGTCGATGTAGTCGCTGGCGATGATTGCCACGTGGCCCCCTTCCGTTGAGGTTGCTACTAATCGTATGTCTAGAGCGCCCTCAGCGCAGGGTCGACGTGAGCACCAACTGTTCCGCGTAAGGTCCATAGGTGACCACAGTTGCGCCATGCCCGATGACGGCGTCCGACTCATGAGTACATCCAAACCGGCACCGGCCGCACCAACGCGCCGATCGATTGCCAACGACCTCATGGGTGCGTGCCGCGCGGCTGGATCCACACACGTGTTCGGTGTTCCCGGTGGCGGATCGAACCTCGACGTCGTCGGTGCCGCCATCGCACACGGTCTCGAGTTTGTCCTCGTCCACACCGAGACCGCTGCGGCGATCATGGCCGGCGTGATGGCCGAACTCAACGCCACACCCGGTATCTGTGTGGCCACGCGCGGCCCTGGCGCGGCAAGCATGGTCAACGGCGTGGCGCAAGCCATGCTCGATCGCCAACCGCTGGTGGCCATCACCGACTCCGTCGCCGCGTCGGACCAAGCACGCGTTTCCCACCAACGTCTCGATCAGCAAGTGCTGATGGGTACTGTCACGAAGCGGTCACTTGTTCTTGATGGGTGTACGGCCGGGCACGCATCGCAGGTCGTTCGCCTCTGTCTCGACAATCGCCCGGGTCCGGTTCACGTCGACATCGATCCAAGCCACTCCCCGATACCTCCGCCGGAGCAGCCTGCGACGCTCGAACAACAAACCGGCGATCTCACGCACGCGCTGCAACTTGTGCGCGCGTCGCGTCGGCCCGTGTTCATCGTTGGGGTTGGCGCGATCGCGCAGAGCGCTGCTGGCCGTCGGGCCACGGTCGACGCGATCAATGCGATCGGTAGATCGACCAACGTGCCCGTGTTGTGTACCTACAAAGCGCGTGGGGTCGTTGCTGATACCAGCGCTTGGTGTGCTGGTGTGGCCAGTGGCGCAACGATTGAATCGCCCGTTCTCAACTCCGCTGATCTCATCATCGGGGTGGGACTCGATCCGGTTGAGCTGATCCCGGCGGCGTGGGACTACCCGGCGCCAGTTGTACTGCTGGGTTCGTGGGTGGTCGATGACAGCTCCTTCTTCGGCGCTCGTCTCGCTGCAGAAGCTGCCGGTGACTTGTCGGCTTTGATCGCCGAGGTCAGCGCGGTCGTCAACTCCACGTGGGAGCCCGCGGCGGCTGAGGCGCACCGACAGCAGGCGAACCTTGCCGTCCGTGCTGCGGTGCCGTCGCACCCGACTGCGCTCACTCCGCAGCAAGTTGTCGAACTTGCGGCCGTGGCGGCGCCGCGGGGCACCATTGCCACCATCGACGCTGGCGCACACATGTTGGTCGCCGTGCCGTTGTGGCCGACCAACGAACCCGGCGAACTGCTCATCTCCAGCGGCCTCGCCACAATGGGCTTCGCGCTTCCAGCTGCGATCGCTGCGGCGCTGGCACGACCTGATCGTCGCGTCATCTGTTTCACCGGCGATGGCGGCATCGGTATGGCACTCGCCGAGCTCGAGACCGTTGCCCGATTGGGGTTGAACATCACGATCGTGGTGTTCAACGACTCGACGCTCAGCCTCATCGCGGCCAAGCAACTGCCGCACGGCCACGGCGGTGCTGCGGCAGTGACGTACCGGCCGACCGACTTTGCGGGTATCGCCGCTGCATTCGGCCTTCCTGGGCAGCGAGTTGCTGACGCGGCGAGTTACTCGAACGCCTTGGCAAGGGCGTTCACTCAGGATGGACCAGGCCTGCTCGACGTAGCAGTTGATCCGACCGCATACGGGGCGGTGCTCGACGCGATCCGAGGCACACGACTACCCGTCACGAAATAGTCAGAACAGTTCGGGCGTGGGGCCGAGTCGCTTGCAACGCGCTTTCGGATCGGCGCCCGTTCCACTCCTACTAGCATCAGTTCGTGGCAACCTTTGTGCTCACCGTGCTCGGCGACGACCGGCCCGGCCTTGTCGACACGATCGCGCAAGTGATCTCCGATCACGGTGCGAATTGGGAGCACAGCCAGATGGTTCGGCTCGGCGGCAAGTTCGCCGGCATCGTGCAGGTGAGCGTCGCTGACGACAGCGCGGCCGTCTTGCATGCAGCGCTGGCATCGCTGAGCGAGGGCGGCCAGTTAGACATCGCCATCGACCAGACCGGTTCCGAGCCCGCGCCACGTGGAGCGCGATTCGTACTCACCCTCGTGGGCACCGACCGGCCAGGTCTCGTTCATTCCGTGTCCGAGTCGCTCGCCGCGATCGGCGCAAACATCGAAGAACTCAGCACGGCCACCAAGAGTGCACCGATGTCGGGTGGGCAGATGTTCGAGGCAACGGCCACGGTCGTACTCCCACCTTCTGTCAGCATCACCTCGGTGCGTGCCCAACTGGAGGCCTTGGCGGATCGGTTGATGGTCGACATCGAACTCACCAACTGAGCGCATTGCGCACTCGGATCGAACTACACCAGTCGCGCCAGTTGTACGACCTTTGTCTAGTTGACAGTTTCTTGAGACGGTGAGAGCGTCGTAGAACGTCATTATTCGGCACGACCTGCGGTGATGGCCTCTAGGGGAATTGGGGAATTGTCATGTTGCCAAGCACGTCGCGCCGTCATCAAAGCAGAAGTGTGCGCAGTCGCATTCTTCGACTTGGAATCGCGTCGCTTTTCGCGCTCGTCCCTGCTGTTGTGATCATGAGCGGTGGACCGTCGTCGGTCGATGCGACCGGTAGGTCAAAGGTTGATACCGATCACGACGGCACCCCAAATCAGGCCGACACCGACATCGACAATGACGGCACACCGAACGGCACCGACACCGATGTCGATGGCGATGGCGTCGCCAACGGAAGCGATGACGATGTCGACGGTGACGGCATCAAGAATGGCAAGGACCGAAAGGACGTCGACGGAGATGGCATTCCAAATGCTGTCGACGACGATGTCGACGGCGATGGCACACCGAACACGATCGACACCGACGTTGATGGTGACGGCACACCGAACGCGGCTGACAACGACGTCGACGGTGACGGCGTCAAGAACGGCAAGGACTCCGATGCCGATGGTGACGGCACACCGAACGCGACTGACAGCGACGTTGATGGTGACGGCACACCGAACGCCAGCGACGACGACATCGACGGCGACGGCCTCCTGAACTCGGCCGGCAACGAGAACGACATCGATGGTGACGGAATCAAGGACAAGGTCGATCCCGATGTCGATGGCGATGGCACACCGAACGCAACCGATGACGACATCGACGGCGACGGAGTTCCTAACGCGAGCGACGCCGACGTTGACGGCGACGGCCTCCTGAACTCGGCCGGCAACGAGAACGACATCGATGGTGACGGAATCAAGGACAAGGTCGATCCCGATGTCGATGGGGACGGCACACCGAACGCAACCGATGACGACATCGACGGCGACGGAGTTCCGAACGCGAGTGATTCAGATGAAGACGGCGACGGAGTCGCGAACTCCAACGACTCGGACGCAAACGATGACGGCGTGGACGACAACGGTGAGAGCGCCGGCACTACAGACGACAGCAGCGACAGCACCGGTAACGACAGCACCGGTAACGACAGCGGCAGCGGTAGCGGCAATGGACACAGCAGCAACAGCGGTAGCTCCAACAGCAGCGGTAGCGGCAACAACGGCAGGCACAGCAGTGGCTCCAACGACGGCAGCAGCAACAACAGGGGCAGCAGCCACGCA
>JAYTWP010000258.1:0-2789 GCA_043743395.1 Actinomycetota bacterium
CTTTGCTCGACTTACTGGAACACCTGGGAGCCGACGTCATTGGCGTCGACGTCGATGCCGACGGTATGTCGGTGGAAGGACTTCGAGCCGCCTTGCTGCACCAGCCGACAGCGGTGTTCCTTCAGCCACGAGCGCAAAACCCGACGGGGGTCACAATGACCGCACGTCGATGCGCAGACATCGCCGACCTGCTCGCTGGATCGGATGCAATCGTGATCGAGGACGATCACAGTGGCGACATCGCGTCGGGCCCCCTCGTGAGCGTTGGCACAACGCTGCCGTGGCGGACAATCCACATACGAAGTTTCTCGAAGAGTCATGGCCCCGATCTGCGTCTCGCGGCAGTTGGCGGGGCACGTCACGTCGTGTCAGCCGTCGCCAATCGACGCCTTCTCGGCCCTGGCTGGAGCAGCCGAATTCTGCAGGCAGTGTTATTGGAACTCCTGAACGACCCAACCACCACAGCAACCCTGCGGCGAGCCCGCGATGAGTATGCGCGACGTCGACGACTGGTGACGGAGGTGTTGATCGATCGCGGCGTGCCCTTCACGGGAACCGACGGGATCAACCTGTGGATCGCGGTCGACAACGAGCGCTCGGCGCTCATCAGACTCGCCGCGCAAGGCATTGGTGCGGCACCGGGCGAGCCGTTCTTGGTGCGCGACGATGGCGACTTCCTTCGCGTCACCGTGGGGCTGTTGCACGGTTCCGCAGCCGACATCAGCACGGTTGCGCATCGGCTGGCCGACGCCGCCGGGTTCATGCCAGAACGCCTCGGTGAGCGCCGTCACGGGCAGCGCTGAACGCGCCGCTCAGTCTGCGTCAGTTCTAGTAGCCGCCACCGAGCTTGCGGTGATCCCAACTTACAACGCGCTCGACGTCGAAGACGACGCCAAGACGCTTATGGGCTTGCGCTTCGAGGAACGGCAAGGCTGCGTCGCTCAGGATGTCGGCGCCGTTGTACTTCAGGCCGACGGCCTTACCGATCGCGAGGATGTCGTCGAAGGTCTCCACGATACGTCCCGTACCGACGAGCTCCACGCCGCGCAGTTCGTTGTAGGTTTGACCGCTTTCGATGAGGGCCGTCATCTTCGCGTCGCGACGAAGGTTAAGGATCTTTTGACTCTTTCCGAAGGTCCAAAACACGACCTTGCCGTCAACGACTTCGTACCACATCGCCACAACATGTGGATGGCCGGTTGGCCCGATCGTGGCGACGTTGAGCACCTTCTGCTCAGCGAGGTACACCTCGACCTCGTCGTCGGTCATCGTGATATTGCCGCGCTTTTTTGACATGGCTGCCGACACTAATCGGGTGCGCCTACATCGCGCTCATGCGGAGCAGTTCGTGCGCCATGGCGCATTCGGCAGCCATCGCAAACGCATCGGCTTCGGAGAGCCCGCGTGGGCCGACCACGCCGTGCACCATTGCCAATGACACGACCTCGACCTCAGCATCCCAACCATCGCCTGCATCGCTGAGGCGTTGGCACATCGCGCGCCACATGGGCTCGGGAAGTCGCCGACCGTGTCCGACGACGAGCCACACCGGAACTTCTGCGCAGTAGGCAACGGCGGCAGCAGCGTGCGAACCGAGTGAACACAAAGCGCCGTCCGGTCCAGCGGCCACAGCCTCGACCAGCACGAGATCACTGGCAGCTACCGCGGCGGCGACACCGGCTGCCGGAACCGCGTGTGCCTGTACGTCGGCTCGCTGCAGCCTGCGCACCAATCGCGAGCCTTCATCGTTGGCGTCAATCACCAACACCGTCGCGTCGCCGCGTCGCATGAGGGCGTCGCCGACGAGATCGGGCCAGCCGACGACGCAGACTGTCGCGTCGTCGGCAAGCAGCTGCATCAACTGTGTGGGCGTGGGGTCGTCGTCCACCTGATCGGCCAAGCCCCACGCCTCGCGGAACGGGTCATTGGCCGCTAACAAGCTCGCGCACAGCCACCAGAGCGCACCCGCCGTTGGATGGCGCTCGACGATTCGACGGCACGCAACAACCAGACCAGCCGGGTCAAGATCGAGCCCGGCAATGGCCGACGCGGTCTCGCGGACCAGCATTCTCTGATCGCCGCCAGAGGCCCGAGCGACGTAGCGAAGACGTTCAATCGGATGCATCTCCGCCAACCTAGCTGTGCCAGTCGCAGCGTGCTGCGCTAGCGTCCACCCTCGTGGCAAGCAATCCATCGCTCGATGTCGTTCTTACTTCCCTCGCTGGCGAGAGTCGCCCGCTCGAGGAATGGCTTACCACCTTCAACCTCGCCAGCGTCGTGCTCGATCCGTACACCAACGAGAGCTCATGGATCCTCAAGACAGCGTCGCGGATCCTCGCAGGGTTCCGTGGCGCCGATGTTCGCGTCAACTTCGTGGTCACCTGTGGCCCCGATGACGCGAAATCCTTCCTCGGCCCACTCGCCGAACAGTTCTTGGTGTTCTGCGACCCCGAGCGGGCGTTTGTCAAGTCCCTCGGTCTCGCCGCATTACCCGCCTTCGTGTTCGTCGCAATGGATGGCACCGTCCCAGCCTCGGCCGAGGGTTGGAACGGCACCGAGTGGCGTGCGGTCGCCGACAAGATCGCGATCGCAACAGCCTGGGCCAAGCAGGGCATCCCAGCAGCTGCCGACCCCGTGCCGTTCGAGGGCACGCCCGCGCTGGCGTAAACAGCGCGACCTTTGAGCCAGCCCCCCGACCCAGCCGACGATCTCCCCGTCGCCCCAGTCATCGTCGACGTTGCCCGAGCCCTCGCAACAGTCGGTTCGGCGGTACTTGTCGCACCGCCGGG
>JAYTWP010000259.1:0-3364 GCA_043743395.1 Actinomycetota bacterium
TCCGTGACGCGCAACGTCTTCAGGATTGCCTCTACAGCGAGGGGGCCGTTTGCCGCGATCATTCCTGCGATTTCCATTGCTTTGTCGATCGCGCCGCCATCGGGCACAACGTGATTGATGAGGCCGAGATCCTTGGCCTCTTGCGCCTGCAGATGACGACCGGTAAGCAAAATTTCAGCAGCCGCGGCATACGGGATCTGGCGCCGCAGTCGAACCGCCGAACCACCCATTGGGTACAGCGACCAGCGTGCCTCACTGACACCAAAACGGGCGCTCTCGCCGGCAACGCGAATATCCGTGCCCTGCAAGATTTCGGTACCACCCGCGATGGCTACACCTTCGACAGCGCAGATGATCGGCTTCGTCGGTTGATACGTCTTCAACAAACCGCGGTAGATGAAGCCCGGGTCTTGCTTCATTCGCGTTGGCACATCGATCGCGTCGACTTCATCGACATCGCCGGCCATCGCGCGCAGATCCATCCCCGAGCAAAAGTTGCCCTCCGCCCCGGTGAGGATGGCGCAACGAATGTCGTCGTTGTCGCTGACTTCTTGCCAGATGTCGGCAAGCAGCGCAAACATTGTGAGTGTCATCGCGTTGTAACGCTTTGGTCGGTTCAGCGTCACCACCATCACTGCGCCTTCGGTTGTGACTTCCACCTGAGCCATGCTGAACTCCCTCTCGTTCGTGTCTTCCTATCTTGGCCGGTCCTCCCTCATGAACTTTGAATCGAATGCACCAGTGATCGTCGGCGTCGGCGTCACCCAACAGCGTTGCGACGATCCCCGTGACGCCGCCGAGGCAGGGTTGCTGATGCGCGCTGCGCTCGAGCAGGCCGCATCCGATGCGGGGTCGCGGCAGTTGCTGGATCTCGCCGACGTCCTGCTGACGCCACAGGGCACGTGGTCATATTCCAATCCGGCGCAGATCGTCGCACCATGGAATCCAGCATTGCGATCAGTCGTCGCCGACTTGGGAGTGCTGCAGCAGACGTTGCTCAGCCGAGCATGCACGATGGTGGCCGACGGCGCGGCACAGGTTGTGCTGGTCTGCGGCGGCGAGGCGAAGTACCGATCATTGCGAGGTCAGATCACCGGACTCGATGCGCCAGAATCGCCCACCGTCGGCGCGCCCGAGGAGCGACTCGCACGCCCGTCCGACATTCTCACCCAAAGCGAGATCGAGCGGGGACTCGTCGTGCCCGCCCGACAGTACGCAATGATCGATACGGCCTTACGTGAGGCGCAGAACCTGTCGGTGTCCCAGCACATCGATCTGCTCGCCGCACTCTGGTGCGACTTCAACCGCGTTGCCGAGACCAACGCTGATGCGTGGTCGCGAGCACACATCGACCGATCGACGTTGGCAGACGGCGGGGCTTCGAACCCGATGCTTGCATGGCCATACACGAAGTTGCATTGCTCGCAGTGGAACGTCGATCAAGCGGCGGCGATCATCATTTGCACAGCATCGACCGCACAGCGCCTTGGTATCGCCCGCGACCAATGGGTCTTCGCTCACGCCGGAATCGAATCGAATCTGATGGTGCCTCTTCCGCGCCGCACCGAAATGCACCGCTCACCGGCAGTCGCGGTTGTCGGAGAGGCGCTGCGTGCGCACTGCGGAATTGATGCGGATGGCTACGAGTACCTCGACGTGTACAGCTGCTTTCCCGCTGCGGTCCGCGTGCAGATGTCCGAGCTCGGTCTCAGTGGTGACCGCACGCTCACGCTCACGGGAGGCATGACCTTCGGCGGCGGACCGTTCAACAACTACACCCTTCAGGCCTTGGTCAAAATGGTGCAGGTGTTGCGCTCTGACCCTGGCGCTCATGGGCTCGTCACCAACATCAGCGGCATGCTCACAAAATTCGGCGCATCGGCTTGGTCGAACTCACCTCCACTGCAGCAATTTGCCGCACTCGACGTATCCGCAGCTGCGGCCGCAGTCACCGCCGTGTTCGATGTCGACCCTGACTACTCCGGCGCCGCCCGAGCGCTCACCTACACCGTGGCGTTCGACAAGGGTGATCCAGCACAGGGCTTCGTGATCGCCGAAGCCGCCGATGGTCGACGCTGCGTTGCATCGAGCACCGACACAGACCTGATCGCCGACATGATCGCCAATGACTGGTGCGATCGCAAGGTCACTATGAACGGCCCGACGTTGGTCGGTTAAGCGGTGGCTCTAGCGAATGACAACGCCGGAGGGCGAGCCAGAGTTTGCAGTACCACGCAGTAGCGCTCGGTGAGTCGGATGAGCGTGTCGAGTTGCTCGTCGGTGGCATCGGAATCGAGATCGAAGCTGACACGAATTGCGGTAAAACCCACTGCAGCGTCTTTCGCAACTGCGAGCGTGCCGCGAAAATCGAGGTCACCCTCCACCCGAACGTGGCCACCGCGTACGGGAATGTCCAACGAGGTTGCGACTGCACCGAGCGTCACTCCCGCGCATGCTGCAAGCGCCTCGAGCAACATGTCGCCCGAGCACAAGGACAGTCCGTCACCACCCGTCGCCTGATGGAGCCCGGCCGTGGCAATCGCTCGTCCGGTAGCGACCGAGCACGTCACACCCTCACCAAGCGTGCCTTGCGCCGACAGGGTGACGAGCGCTCCGCTCGGATCGTTTCGGTACTCCTGCTTCAGCGGTTCTTGTAAGGCACGAAGCTCGTCGCGTTGCATTGGTGTGTCTCCTCTTGGGCCTGGGTCGGCTGCCGATCAGATTGCTCGGTAAACGCGCTGCCACGCAAACGCAGCGCACATCATCAACACCACCGCCACCACAAGAACTACGACCGGTCGACAGGACCCCCACCCCATAGAAATCGAAATCGCACCAGCTACGGCGGTGCTACCGCGACCTCGCTGCACGGGCACCTTGCACGTTTGCCCAGCTCAACGAACAGAAATCGACTCGGGAATACGTCCCGCACGGCGTCCCGGCCAAATTACACAAAGGTGCTAGGACCATCGTCCACTAGCGCCTGCGCAGCCCTCTCACTCATACTGACCGAAAGTCGGCCAGTAGAGGAGTCAATCGTGAGGGTACCGAATTGGGTTTTGGCGGCGGGCATCACCTCCGTCGTGGCATTAGGCGCAGGCTCAACATGGGCATCGGGTTCGAGTGGTAGCGGCGGTTTGAGCGGTGGCGGAAGCACTTCTCTTACTCCCGCACCGACAAGCTCATCGTCATGCGCCGCAACGATCGGCACCTTCAGAAACACCACCGGCTACTACGCGATTTACGCTGCCATCTGGACGGACTACTCGATCGTCAATAACTGTGGCGGACTCCCCCTCGACTGGCGTATGGACTACACCAACCCTGCCGGCCTGATCGAGTTCACCCGCGGTAGCTCCACCCA
>JAYTWP010000260.1:0-2166 GCA_043743395.1 Actinomycetota bacterium
AACCGTTCGGCGAGAGCGCGGCCGATGCCGTTCGCCGCGCCTGTGACTACGACATGTTTACCCGACAGGTCCATGGGGGCAATGGTAGGCGTCAGGCGCCACCCACGCAGTCATTGGATTGTGACGCTTTCGTCAAGCCGTGCGCAAAGGAAACAGGATGTTCACAGATACCATGCACCGTCAACGAGCCACACCGGGTTACGGTGGTTATCGTGATAATCGAAGAAGCAAATGTTGAACCATTTCGGAAGGAGCAGTCGATGACCGACACGAACGAGGCAGTGATTGTTGACGCCTTGGCCGTCATCGACAAGGCTCTTGCTGAGATGCTGCGCCGCGAACTGGTCTCCACCGGTGAGGTTGCAGATTTGTTGCTCGACGTACGCACGTTGCTCACGCATCCTGCTGCGTCCACCACCGCCTGATCCCGTCGTATTGCGGCGTCTTGGTCGTCTCAGGCGCACCCTCAGACTGCAAGTAAGTCCTTGAACGCACCCACCAGACAACGGTGGAGTAGCTCGGGTTCTGCGACGGCGGCTTTGTCGATGTTTGCCCCCATGTCCAGGCTGCCCTGGTAGCTCAGCAGCGTGAGATTGAACGCCACCCCGCCGAGCGGGCCAACCGGATAGTTCTCCAACAGGCGCGCTCCGGCCACGTACAACGCAACCGGGGCTCCGCGAACGTTGCTGGTGGCGAAATCGATGGTGTGTGCTTGGGTCCGTGCGAGCCGCGTGACCAACGATGTTGGAAGCGTGGCCGCGACCGCAGCCAGTGTCTCGAGCGAGGCGGTGGCGGATCCGTCACGAGCGACCTGCGCGGCTTCGTTGATCGCGACGAAGCGGTCGGCAACCGGCATCTCGCTCGTGGGTACGAGCATCCGGACCAACGAGAATGCATTTGAGCCAGATGATTCGCTGCGCGTGCTGATCGCCATTGAGGCCCGCAGCGTGTCAACTGGCGAGTCAAGGGCGATGTGATACCGACTCGCCGCCTCGGCGGCAGCAGTGAGGAACGCCGTGTTGAGCTTGCCGCCGAGCTTCGTGGCAACCGCACGCGTCTCAGCGTATGGCGCACGCAATACCTCGATGCGGCGTTTCAGTGAGCGTTGCGTCCACAGCGGTGAGTGGGCCTGCTCGACGTCACCGAGTTGACTGATGATGCTGCGGATCGTCTCGGCGGCTGCGTTACCTGCTTCGGGAAGCTGCGTCGGGTCGGCAATGAGATCACGCAGTTGTCGCAACACACCGAGCGGCATGCGCAAACTGCCAGCAAGGAGATCCCTGAACGCGTCCGCTCCGTTGGGTTGGGCTTGTTCGTCAGCCGCGGCAACGGTATCGGGATCGACTGGTGCACGGTCTGGTGCGTCCGCAGTGAAGTCGAGGAACTCGAGGCTGAGCTTCACACTGCCTTCGCCATCTGCGATGGTGTGGTGCAGTTTCTCGATGAGCGCGCACTTACCGCCGCGTAAACCCTCGACCACGATGAACATCCACAGCGGGCGCGTGCGGTCGAACGGGTCGGCGGTGATCAGGCTGGCAAGGTCGAGGAGTTGTCGCAGTGAACCGGGCTTGGGTAGTGCCAAGTGGCGCACGTGATAGTGCAGATCGAAACTGGAGTCCTCGACCCACATTGGGGCAGTGAGGTTTGCAGGTGCTGGCTGGACTCGCTGGCGAAGGCGAGGCACGAACATGGTCGCGCGCTCCATACGCCGCAGGAAGCGGTCCATATCGGGGCGCTTGTCGAGGATGGTGACGTTGGCAAAGGTGGAGGACAGATGGGGATCTTTTTCCATCCGCCACATCAGTCCTTCGGCATCGGACATCTTGGTGTCGAACTGGGGTACATCGGCCATATACCCGTGACACTACGCCGTCATCGAGCGCACGAGGCGCTTGGCGATGGCTCCCAACGAGAGTCCCAAAACGGCTCCACCGATGACATCGCTGGCGTGGTGGATGCGCACGTAGGCGCGACTGATCGAAACAATGCCAGCCAATGCAAACCAAAGTGGGGCGGTGCGGCGGCCCGCCCATGCAGTGAGCAGCGTCGCGGCGAGGAATGCCGACGACGCGTGGCCGCTGGGAAAGCTGCTCGTGACAGGCGTTCGAACATCGAAGCGATCATCTCCGCTTTGGGTAGGACGAACACGACGGAACAGTCGTTTGA
>JAYTWP010000261.1:0-3457 GCA_043743395.1 Actinomycetota bacterium
TTGCGTTTCACATCGGCGATGATGTCGAGACGCTTCTCTGCATCGTCGATGAGCTCCCACTTGTTGAGCAGCAACACGATCGGGCAACCGGCCGCATCGACGCGTTCAGCGAGACGCTGATCCTGCCCAGTGACGCCTTCGGTGGCATCGATCACGAACAGCGCGATGTCGGCGTCGTCGATCGCGCGCAGTGCACGCACTAGCGAGTAGTACTCGGCGGAGTCGTCGATCTTTGCGCGCCTGCGCATGCCCGCAGTGTCGATGAACACAATCGGGCCATCTTCGGTTTCCACGAGCGTGTCGATGGCATCTCGCGTGGTGCCGGGCATGTCGTGCACGACCGAGCGGTTCTCGCCGACCAAGCGGTTGAACAACGTACTCTTGCCCACGTTCGGGCGACCGACGACGGCAACACGCGGGGCGGCTTGCTCAGGCGGCGTCCAGTCTTCGTCTTCCTCGATCGCAGCTTCGACAAGGCCCGCCGCGCTCACGTCTGGGATACGCGCGATGACTTCGTCGAGCAGGTCCCCGGCACGACGGCCGTGCAATGCGCTGACCGGCAGCGGATCGCCAAGCCCGAGCGAAAGAAACTCCCACCGATCGCTCTCGCGTCGATCGTTGTCAGCCTTGTTCACCACGAGCAGCACGGGCGGCTTGATACGGCGCAACCACATCGCGATCTGCTCGTCATCGTCTGTGGCGCCGACCGAACCATCGACCATGAACAGCACGAGGTCTGCCCGCTTGACAGCAGCCTCCACCTGGCGGCTGACCTTGTCGTCGAGCTCGCTGCCCGACGGCAACCAACCGCCCGTGTCCACGAGAAGGAACGGACGACCGAGCCACTCGGCCTCCACTTCCTTGCGATCACGCGTCACGCCGGGGCGATCTTCGACGATCGCCATTTGTTCACCGACGATACGGTTGAACAGCGTGCTCTTGCCAACGTTGGGTCGGCCGACAATCACCACACTCGGCAGTACGCGGGCTTCATCTGTTTCAGTCATCGTCCAACCTCCAGGGCGTGCCGCAGCGCAATGCCGTTGGTGGGGATGACCTCAACGGAGCGGGGCAAAGAATCAACCGTGGTGCCATCAAGGAAAAGACCCTCGCTGAGGCACACATCGGGCAGTAGATAGCGGTGTGTCATCGGCTGAGTGCTCAGCACGCGTGCGATGTCCTCGCCCACCATCAGTCCGGTGACGGCAGTGTTGCCACCGAAGAATTCATTGGCAACGGGGATGATGCGAACATCGCTGCGGCCAAGGTCGGCGACAAGTGGCTGCAGCACCTGAGCGCCGAACTCGCCAGTGAGAATGCCGATCGGCGCCGACGCACGAGGACGCAACATGACCGAACCCGCGTTGCCCGCAGCGCTTGCGCATCCGCGTAGACCAGTGTCGCCAGCTGGATTTCGAGGTGCCCGGTAGCCGCTGGCTGGTGCGCCATCGACCCATGCGAAGAAGCCGCTTTGTGGGCCCACGGGGGCATCGACTTCACCAGTGAATTCCATCGCGAACGTGCGCGCCATGCCGATGCCGTCTTCGTGCATGTCGAACCCTGCGTATGTCTCAGCAGCGGGAAACGGCCGGCCGGTCATGAGGTAGTACTCATCCGCGGCGAACACCATTCGATGCCCGAGGACGGTGAGGAAGAGGTCTTGCCAATCGTGCACGGTGTCGACGACGGTATTGGCTTCTTCGAGCGTGTGTATGCGCATCGCCGACTCAGCGTTGAACTTGCTGAGGCCCAGCGGCACACACGCAATCGACGCGAGGTCGGGGTACTGATCGAGCACGCCGGCGAGCGTGTCGTCGAGCACGGCGCCATCGTTGACACCTGGGCACACAACGATCTGGCCGTGCACCTCAATGCCGTTGTCCAGCAACGCACGCAACCAACGCAGGCTCATCCCGCCGCGAGGATTGCGCAACATGCGACTGCGAACATCGGGGTCCGTTGCGTGAATGCTCACGTTCAGCGGCGACAGACGTTCGGTGATCACCCGCTCGAGATCGGCTTCCGTGAACCGCGTGAGCGTGGTGAAGTTGCCGTACAAGAAGCTGAGCCGATAGTCGTCGTCCTTCAGATACAGACTCTTGCGAAGGCCCTTGGGCAATTGGTAGATGAAGCAGAACTCGCAATGGTTGTCGCACGTGCGGACACGATCGAACAACGCGCTCTCGATGTCGGCACCCAACGGCTCACCCTCGCGCTTGGCGATCTCGAGCGAGAGTTCTACGTTGCCGCGGCGCACATCGACATCGAGATCGGCTTCATCGACGAGGAATCGCCACTCGATGATGTCGCGGGGCACCTGACCGTTGAGACGAATGACTTCATCACCGGCCAACAGGCCAGCATGCGCGGCCGGTGAGCCGGGAGCAACGAGGGTGACGACGGGGGCAGACATAGCCCATCAAGGCTACCGTGGCGCACCTTGGAGCGGCTCCGCGTTGTCTCTGACCTGCGATGTTCATGATTGCAGCCACCCGTGTGGCCAACGCGTTGGCCGGGCACACAGCTAGCCTGCTGGCGTGGATGTCGAACGCGTACTGCTCGCTGAACCACGCGGCTTTTGCGCCGGGGTCGAGATGGCGATCAAGGCGCTTGCGTTCATGGTGCGCAGCTTTCCGGCGCCCGTGTACTGCTATCACGAGATCGTGCACAACAAGCTCATCGTCGAGCAGTTCGAGGCGCAGGGTGTGATCTTCGTCGATGACATCAGTGACGTTCCGCTCGGTCGCCCGATCATGTTGTCTGCGCACGGTTCCGCTCCCGACGTTGTAGAGGCTGCTCGCAATCGCGGCAGCTACGTGGTCGACTCGGTGTGCCCGCTCGTCACCAAGGTGCATCATGAGGTCAAGGTGCGCGCCAGCAAGGGCTACCGCATTGTCTATGTCGGCCACCAAGGTCACGAGGAAGCCGTTGGCACGATGGCGGTTGCTCCCGATGCCATCAGCCGAGTGGAATCGGTGGACGAGGTGATGGCACTCCCCCAGTTCGATCAACCCGTTGCCTTGCTCGCACAGACCACGCTCTCGCATCGCGACTGGGAAGGTGTGGCAGTGGCCGTGCGCGAGCGCTACCCCGAGGTGTGGTCCCCTGGGCGCAGCGACCTTTGCTTCGCAACGACCAATCGCCAGTCAGCGCTGATGAGTATCGCGCCGCAAGTCAACGCGTTCATCGTGATCGGCTCAGCCAATTCATCGAATACACGCGCACTCGAGAAGCTGGCGATCGAGGCAGGTTGCACACGCGTGTTCCGCATCAATCATGTCGAGGAACTCCCGAACGATCTCACCGGTGTCATCGGCGTGACGGCCGGAGCATCTGCGCCCGAAGACCTCGTGCAGGCAGTGCTCAAACACCTCGCACCTCGCCGCGGCGTAGAGACCTGGAAAGCCACAGAAGAAGACGAGTACTTCCCACCGCCTCGCAACATCCGCGACCTGCA
>JAYTWP010000262.1:0-3511 GCA_043743395.1 Actinomycetota bacterium
GCACCCATCACCGTGTTGTCTGTCTCGCTCACCCTGAACGCTCGCTGCCCGAACACTTCACTCGTGGAAAAGCACACGACCCGTTCGCACGAACCAAGATTGTTGGCGGCTTCGAGCACGTTCGCCGAGCCGGTCATGTTGACGCGCATGGTGGTGACCGGACTCTTCGTGACGGTATCGATACCGGCGATCGCGGCACAGTGCACCACGTGTGAGTGTCCGGCCATCGCTGCCTGCAGCGCTGCCGCATCCAGAATGTCTCCGCGAACGATGCGTACGTTCGGGTGCTGCGCCAACGCTGTACTGGAGATGGCGTCACGCGCGAAGTTGTCGTACAGCGTCAGCGAGTTCGTGTCGGCGAGCTTGCCCGCGAGCGTGGAGCCGATGAAGCCGGCACCACCCGTGATGAAGACGGATGCGTCAGAGAGCACGTTGTTCCTTGTTGCTCATGGTCAACGACTGCCGTCGCCGATTCTTATGATGTTGAGGTCGGGGTGGGCAGCCACGCAACGACGACCATCCACCACGGTAGTGGCACCGCCGAGATCGTGGGGCGTGAGCGAACGGTACTGCGCGTGCTCGGCCTGCACGATCGCCGCATCGCACGACTCACCCAGGTGATACACGGTGAAGCCGAAGTCGGCGAGCTGATCGTCGGTGTAGAGCGGATCGTGCACGACAGCAATGGCGCCCCGGGCCAGCAGCGTGGCCACGAGCGGAAACACACCCGAGAACGCTGTTTCCATCACACCACCCCGGTACGCGGCGCCGAGCACTGCAACCCGCTTGCCCTCGAGTGAACCCAACGCGAGTTGCAGTTTGTCCACCGCATATTCGGGCATGGAGTCATTGACGGTACGAGCAGCCGCTGGCAGCGCGGCAAGGGGATCACCGGCGAGATAGAAGCGGGGGTAGACAGGAATGCAATGGCCCCCAACGGCAATGCCCGGCTGATGGATGTGGCTGAACGGCTGGCTATTACAAGCGTCGATGACTTGCATGGCATCGATGCCGTGCTGATCGGAGAACTTGGCAAGCTCGTTGGCGAACGCGATGTTGATGTCTCGGTAGGTGGTTTCTGCGAGCTTCGCGAGCTCGGCCGCCTCCGCGGTACCGATGTTCCACACACCGTTCGGCTGGGCGAGATCGTCGCGCGCATCGAACTGAAGCGCTTCGTCGTAGAACCGCATCGCCAGTTTCGTACTGGCTTCGTCGATGCCCCCAACCAGCTTGGGGTAGCGCCGTAGGTCGGCAAAGATTCGCCCGGAGTACACGCGCTCTGGACTGAAGGCCACGAAGAGTTGATCGCCGAGCTTCAGGCCCGAACCACTGGCCAGCATCGGTGCAAATCGGTCACGCGTGGCGCCCACCGGCAACGTGGTTTCATAGATCACCAACGCGCCCGGCTTGAGGCCCGCGGCGATGGCCCGCGTCGCCGCGTCGAGTGCGCGAAAGTCGGGCTGCTTGTCGTCGTCGACGATGAGTGGCACGACCACGATGACTACGTCGGCTGTGGACACCGCGGCAGTGGTATCAGTCGTGGCGCTCAGCCGCCCTGAGGCCAGCGCCTCAACGAGGTACTCATGGAGATTGGCCTCACCCGGAAACGGCTCGATGCCTGCATTGATCTGATCGACCGTCGTTGGGTTGATGTCGGCTCCGGTAACCGTCAGCCCGCTTCGTGCGAACTGCACTGCAAGCGGCAGCCCTATCTTTCCTAGCGCAACAACACAGACGTTCAATGAGGTTCCTACGTCGACGACCAAAGCCCGGTCCGGATCGCATTGAACGCTATCGTCTGAGGGCTATGTCGCAAGACCATCCCATACCCATCTCGGTGGTCAACCTTGGCGACGACGTCGAAAAACTGCTGCTTCAGGTAGTTCGCTCCGGGGTCATCGCCCAAGGCCCGATGGTGAAACGTCTCGAGGACGAGTTCGCCTCGATGATTGGCGTTAAGCACGTGGTGGCCGTGAACAACGGCACCACAGCGCTCATCGCTGCGATGAAAGTGCTCGATCTCGAACCCGGCGATGAGGTCGTCACGAGCCCGTTCACCTTCGTGGCCACGCTCAACGCCATTCTGCAGGCCGGCGCCACGGCCCGCTTCGCCGACATCTCGGCCGACGATTTCAACGTCACCGCTGAGTCGATGACCACCAAGCTCAACGACCACAGCAAGGTACTGATGCCCGTGCATCTGTACGGGCAGAGCGCTGGCATGACGGCGATCAGCGAGCTCGCGCAGCAAAACAAGATGGCTCTCATCGAAGACGCCGCGCAGGCACACGGCGCCACCGACGCAGGCCGCTACGCGGGCACGTGGGGCATCGGCTGTTTCTCGCTCTACGCCACGAAGAACCTCACCTCCAGCGAGGGCGGACTGATCTCGACCAACGACGACGCCGTGGCCGACCGCCTTCGGGTACTGCGCAACCAAGGCATGCGTCAGCGCTACCAGTACGAAATGGTTGGCAACAACTATCGCCTCACCGATATCCACGCCGCGTTGTGCGTTCCGCAATTGGCCACCTACGCCGCGCAACTCGCACGACGACGCGCCAATGCAGAATTCCTCAATGACGCCTTCGCAGACATCGCCGGGCTGCGCACTCCAGCCCAGCTGCCCGGACGCGAGCACGTGTGGCACCAGTACACAGTGCTCGTGGGCGACGAATCGCCACTGTCTCGTGACGCAATGGTCGACGCGCTCACAGCTGCCGGCATTGGGTGTGGCATCTACTACCCCAAGCTGGTGTTCGACTACGACTGCTACAGAAACCACCCCGGCGTTGTCATCGAAGATGTTCCCGTCGCTTCGATGGTCGTACAGCAGTGTCTCTCGCTGCCGGTACACCCGTATCTGACTACCGCCGATCTCGACCGCATCGTACGAACCGTGCGGGGTTTGTATGGCGTCTAACGCGCCGCTGCGTATCGGTATCATCGGGGCCGGGTCGATGGGGTCGCTGCACGCACGCGTCGTCGCCACAGCCGAAAGCACCGATCTCGTCTGGATCGCCGAGCCAGATCAGGTACGAGGTGAGCAGATCGCCAATCGGTTCGCCACACGTTGGATCGCCGAGCCTGACTTCAACTCCGTTGATGCCGTCATCGTTGCTGCCCCTACGCAGTTCCATCACGCGATCGCACTGCGAGTGATCGAGGCTGGCAAGCCGCTGCTGCTCGAGAAGCCGCTCGCCGACAACCTTGAACATTCGCGTGAGCTTGTCGACCTCTCGCGCGCAAAGGGCTCGATCCTCATGTGTGGGCTTCTCGAACGGTTCAATCCCGCCGTGCGCACGGCCTCCGAGATTGCCAAGTCGCCGCTGCATGTATCAACGGTGCGGCATTCGCCATACGCCGAACGGATCCGCACTGGCGTCATCGGCGACCTCCTCATCCACGACGTCGATCTCGTGCTGCGCCTGATGACCGATACTCCGATCGCGGCCTCGTGCCACTTCGGTCACTTCGAGCCGCGAAGCGCTGCGGGAAGCGAAGACGTCGC
>JAYTWP010000263.1:0-8491 GCA_043743395.1 Actinomycetota bacterium
GTCATCCGTCGCGACGGGGTCCAGCACAATTGGGCGTCGTATTCACAGTCGTTTCGGCACGTGCTTGCCTCAGCCGAAGGCAGCCGATGGCTGGCAAACGTCCACGTTCCGGTCGAACTCGTCGCTGGAACCGAGGATCCCGTCACAGACCTCGCCTATCTCGAGCGGTTGGCCGAGGAACTGCCGCACGTCACGCTCACCATTCGCGACGGTGCCGACCACGACCTCCCCCTGACCGACCCGAGCGCCGCCGTGGGCATCATCACTCGTGTCGCCGAAGTGCTCAGCCGCTCCCGCGCTGCGGATGACCCGAAGGCAGGTTCCGTAGCCGATACCGATGATGACCGGCCTCGTCCAGGCCACTATTGAGGGCACGGGCTATAGCGTCCGCGACACCCGTTTGCTCGCAGGAGGACCGATGACCATGACCAAGACTCACCACGACCACCACTCCGGCAGTGCGAGCTCCGTGACCACTGTGCTGCACGTCGGCAACGTGCATTGGGGGTCGGAGAAGGCTGTGGTCGAGTCGCTCCTCCAACGCCTCCGCGGTGTCACGCTGGTCGAAGCCAACCCCGTGGCTCAGACTGCGACCGTCACGTACGACCCGAGCGAAACATCGGTCGCTGACCTTCGGGGATGGATCGAGGACTGCGGCTACCACTGCTCAGGTCAGTCCGTGCCCGGCCATGTGTGCATGCCGATGCAGGAGCCCAGTCAGGACGCTGAGTCGGGGTCGGGCGACGCTCACGGATCCGAGTCGGCCAAGCATCCGGCTGGCCACGGTGAGTCGTCGCCGACGCGGTCGCCGCACGACGCGATGGGCCATGGTGGGCACGCGGGCATGTCGATGGCGTCGATGGTCGCCGACATGCGCCGACGTTTCCTCGTCGCGGCCGTACTGTCGATCCCGATCCTGTTGTGGTCTCCGATCGGTCGTGACGTTCTCAACTTCAATGTCAGCGCGCCGTTCGGGCTTCGTGACGACATCTTCCAGCTGATCCTGAGCGTGCCGGTCGTGTTCTGGGCGGGATGGATCTTCTTCGATGGCGCGATGCGGGCGTTGCGGGCGCGCACGTTGGACATGATGGTCTTGGTCGCAGTCGCCGTCGCGGCTGGGTGGTTGTACTCGCTTGTGGTCACCCTCACCGGCGGGGGCGACGTCTTCTACGAGGCCGCCTCGGTGTTGGCCACGTTCGTGCTGCTCGGCCATTGGTTTGAGATGCGTGCTCGCGGCGGCGCGAACGAAGCGATCCGGACCCTCATCAATCTTGCACCACCCAAGGCCACCGTTGTGCGCGACGGCAACGAGGTCGAGATACCGACTGCGGAGGTCGCTGTCGGCGATCTGCTGCTGATCCGTCCGGGCGCGAAGGTGGCCGTCGACGGAATGGTCGAAGACGGTGACAGCGACCTCGACGAATCGATGGTGACCGGCGAAAGTCTCCCGGTCCACAAGATGACCGGCGACCAGGTCATCGGTGCAACCCTGAACACGACCGGCACACTCCGTGTCCGTGCCACCAAGGTCGGCGCGGACACGGCGTTGGCCCAGATCGTGAAGCTGGTCCAGGAGGCACAGAATTCCAAGGCCCCCGGCCAACGTTTGGCCGACCGGGCCGCATTCTGGCTCGTGTTTGTCGCCCTGCTCGGGGGCGCCGCTACGTTCGCGGTGTGGTATCTGCTCGCGGACCGTTCGGTCGGAGAAGCGATGTTGTTCGCGATCACCGTGGTCGTCATCACCTGCCCGGACGCGCTGGGGTTGGCGACTCCGACGGCGATCATGGTCGGCACCGGCCTCGGCGCTCAGCGGGGCGTGTTGTTCAAAAACGCGATGGCACTCGAGACTGCGGCGCGCATCGACACGGTCGTGATGGACAAGACGGGCACGCTCACTAAGGGCGAACCGGAGGTCACTGATATCGTCACCGACGGCATCGACGAAGTCGAGATGCTCGCGCTCGTCGCAGCGGTGGAACGAGAGTCCGAGCACCCGCTCGCCCGCGCGGTCGTGCTGGCCGCCGAGGCCCGGGGCGCGGCCGAAATGCGCGCCGAGGACTTCGACAGCGTCCCCGGCCATGGCGCGATCGCTACCGTCGATGGGCGAAGGGTTGCGGTTGGCAACCGCCGGCTGATGGAACGCGAGAAGATCGACCTCGGCTCGCTCGCCGAGCGGCGCCGACAACTCGCCGAGAACGGGCGCACCGCGGTCGTGGTGGGCGTCGATGGGCGAGCCGTCGGGCTGATAGCGATGGCCGACGCGCCACGTGACACCGCGGCTGCGGCAGTGGCCGCGCTGCGCGCGCTCGACATCGAAGTGGTGATGCTCACCGGCGACAACGAGGCAACCGCCAAACGAATCGCCGGGATCCTCGGTGTCGACACCGTGATCGCCGAAGTATTACCCGGCGACAAATCAGCCAAAATCGCCGAGCTGCAAGCACAGGGTCGCAAAGTCGCCATGGTCGGCGACGGCGTCAACGACGCCCCTGCCCTCGCCCAAGCCGACATCGGGATTGCGATCGGCGCCGGAACCGACGTCGCCATCGAGACCGCCGATCTCGTGTTGATGCGATCCGACCCCCTAGATGTGCCGGTCGCGTTGCAGATCGGACGTGGGACCCTGCGCAAGATGCGCCAGAACCTTGGATGGGCCGTCGGCTACAACGTCATCGCCCTCCCAATCGCGGCCGGCGTCTTTGAACCCGCGTTTGGGCTCGTGCTGCGCCCCGAAATCGCCGCACTCTCGATGTCTGGCTCCAGCATCATCGTGGCCGTGAACGCCGTGATGCTCAAACGAATCAAACTGCCTGTCGCGACCCCCACCAACTTGCCCGCTGAAGTGCCTTCGCCCGTTTTGGCGACGACCCAACTCGCCGAAACGGGTCCTGCGCTGTGAGCGCCCGAAGTGTGCGCGCAGCAGCAATAGCGACCGCCTTGTTGGCGCTCTTTTACGTCGGCGTTGTCTGGGCGGGGTCCGGCTCGCTTCAACACGTCGTCGATCAGGCCGACCGCGATTGGTACTACCTGGCACTGATCTTGGGCGGATTCGGAATCCAGGTCGCTCTCGTGAGTGAACTTCGCCGACGCCACCGTCTTGCGCATTCGGCTGCGCTCGCCGGTGGCGCTGGGATTTGATCGTCGACTGCTGGCATGGTCGCTTGCTGCGCCCACCACATCGCCGAATTCGCACCTTTCATCGGGGCGACCGGTGCTGCGACCTTTCTCATCGAATACCGCATCCCGTTCATGATCGTCGGCATCGGACTCAACGCCATCGGGGTCGCGGTCGCCGCTCGTCGATTGCACCACACAACGTCGCCGAGACCGCACCACGACACCGCCACCTTGGCGCACTCGTGACAGCGTTCGCCAATCGCTGACGCGACCAGGGGCAACGCGCCCGCCTTGCAGCGATAGTGGCGCTCATCGCCGTCGCAGGCCTTGCCCCGTACTCGGCGGGTGTGGGCCTGCGACACGTTCCGACAACGGTGCGGCGACGAACTCCGGCGCCGATCGGATCATCGAGGCTGGCTCAGTTCACCGTCAAGCTTCAATTGCGTCGACTCGATCGCGACGGTGCAGTGTTCGAGATCATCTTCGACACACACGACGTCGAACTCGACCAGGACCTGGTCCAAGAAACCCGCCTGGTCGTGGGCGAAACGCCCTCGCCCACGGCGGAATGGTCAGGCGACGGCGTCGGCGGGCATCACCGTGAAGGTGAACTCCGCTTCACCGCCGCCAGCCCCGCAAAAGGCGTTGCCACACTCAGCATCGGCGGGCTCCCTGAGCTCGGCGGCGCGACATGGGACATTGGGAGCTCGAGATAGCGCGCCGCCCGCATCCGTGCCCGGCGACGGTTGTGTTGCGGATTTCGCCGCAGAGCCAGCGTGGGTCCTCGAGGTTCAGGCACTGACCGCTGCCGCATGTGCGGGATCTCCGAAGTCGCAATACGTAGCGGGTGCGGATGCCGCACGCGACACCTGGGCTCACAATGACTACACCAAGGAGTTTCTTGGCGAACTGACGAAGGAGTGACAAATGCCTAGCGAACACGGTGGCTGCTGCTGCAACCACGACGATGAAGGCCGCCACACAGATCACAGCGTCGAGCCTGTTCAGGCACCGCGCAACTCGAAGGTTGTCAACGCCGCTGGGTGTTGCGCCGGAGCGGCGCACCATGACGAAACGTCACGGTCCGGCGAGCGTGCCGCGTCGTCCACCGAGGTAGGGAGTTCATCATGAGCGGGTTCGCGGTGAACATCTCGCCGGTCGAGCGCGGCGGGAGAATGGTGTTGGGTCTCGCCGCGGCCGTCGTTGGTGTCGTACTGCTGGTTTCTGCTGGCTCTGCACTTTCGGTCGTTCTCGAGGTACTCCTCGTGGTCGCTGGCCTTGATCTCGTCATCACGGGCGCGCTCGGCCATTGCCCGCTCTATCAACGCCTCGGACACGTTCCGGTGTCATTGCGTCGGTCGTCATGATCGACCGCCCACCGCAACGTGTTCAGCCTCCGCCCCCCGGAGCTCGCAAGCAAGGTCGCGGTGGTCACGGCTTGATGATGATCGCATGCTGTATTCCGATGCTTGTGATCGCCATCGTTCTCGTCGCCACAGGAGTCGTCGGAAGCGGTTTCATCTTTGCAGCGGTCGCCTGCACAGCGATGATGGCCCTGATGATGCGGGGAATGAACCACGGTGGGATGAACCACCGTGGGATGAACCACGCAGGACAAGGCGACACTGAACCGGAACATGACGGCATGGACCATGGCGGCATAGATCGCAGCACAAGCCGACCAATGTCGGCGCCGTCGCACACCGTGCACGGTCGTCCCCGCGATTGATGGCGTCGGCGCCGTCCGCTCAAGCCAGCAAGGACGCCGAGCTGGCTTCCTCGTTGATCGACCGAACGTGAGCAGCACCCTTGGCTGACACACTCCTCGCTCGGCCAAGACCGACCCGCATGCTCATGATCACCGCTGCGTGGGGATCGTGCTTCGTCGCCATCGACTGGGGGTTGCGAGATGCCCCGGTCCTGTGGTTCGCCGCATTCCGCTCGCTACTCGCTGGCGCGGTACTTGTCGTCATGGCCTCACTCCAACACCGACCCCACCCGCAGGGAATCACCGCCTGGAGCCAGATCGGCTTCCTTGCGCTGTTCAACGTGACGATTTCGTTCGCTGCTATGTTCGCCGCTGCCGGCGCACTCTCGGCCGGTGTCGGGTCCGTGTTGTCGAATGCGCAGCCGCTGCTCATTCTCTTGCCTGCCTGGTGGCTGTTCGGCGAACGACCTCGTCGTTGCACAGGAGCCGCTGCGGTCATTGGGTTCATCGGCTTGGCAATCACCGCTTCCACATCCATCGGCACGACGAGCGGCGCCGCTCTGGCACTCCTTGCGGCTGCCGCAATCACAACAGGAACAATCATTGCCCGCCGGATGCATGACGTCGACGTCGTCGTCGTCAGCGCCTGGCATTTCGTCATCGGCGGTGCCGGACTCTCGATTCTCGCGTTCACGATCGAAGGGACACCCTCGGTGAGTTGGACACCGCGATTTGTCGCCGTACTCGTATTCCTTGCGATCGTGGGCACGGCAGGCGCATTCGTGCTTTGGTTCATCGAAGTTCGACGCGCACCACTCGCAACCGTGGCGCTGTGGACGTTCCTCACGCCTGTCTTCGGTCTGAGCGCGGGTGCCATCCTGCTTCGCGAGTATCCAACAGGCCGCGAACTGGTTGGGATCGCGCTCGTCCTCGCCGGCCTGGCCGCCGGCCTCGCCTGGCCCGCTCGCGACCAGTGCGACAACAACGACAGGCTCAGCCGCGAGCACCCCGAGAATGCTCTCGATCACGTCGCCAGCGTCAAGCTCCCACACGAACCCGTCGACACCAGAACAGGAACGTAATCGTGTGCTTCTCCGCAACGGCGAGCTTTACCGCAGGCGCAGCACTCACCGCCATCGGTGGGCTGACCGTCCACAAATCGCACGGCGAGATCGAGCTCCCGCTGGCGCTGGTGCCACTGCTGTTCGGGATCCAACAACTCACCGAAGGCGTCCTGTGGCTCAGCCTCCGTCAAAACCTCCCAACGCTGACGACCGTCACCGCTTACATCTACTCGATGTTCTCCCACGTCCTCTGGCCGATCTTCGTACCGTTCGCCATCCTGCTGGTCGAAACCAGCCGGTGGCGCAAACAAACACTCGGAGTGTTCCAAGCGCTCGGTCTGGCGGTCGGCCTGTATCTCTTCTACTTCCTGATCCGGTTCCCAGTCACGGCACACGTCCACGGGCGCAGCATCACCTACGACTCGCCACACTTCTACATCATCGGTGTCATCGTCGTCTACCTGCTCGCAACGTGTGTCAGTGGCTTGTTCTCCACACACCGCTGCATCAACGCTTTCGGGGTGCTCGCGTTCATCCTGGCCATCGCCGCCTAGCAAGTCTCCGTGACCACGTTTGTGTCGGTCTGGTGCTTCTACGCCGCCCATCCTCAGCCTCCTCGTGTACGTTCACTTCAGCGGACCCATGCGGGCCTTCCGGACCACCGTCGTCCAGCCGAGCGGCATACCGGTCGGCCCCTCGAAGTCCAATTGAGCTGCGATCAAAGCGCGGAACTGGACCGCGTGGTCTTGATCGTGTCCGAGACGACGAGCCCCATGCGAGCTCAGCCGTCGCCCGTTTGGCCCCGACCGGGCGACGGCGGTGATCTGGGCGGTAGACATCCGGTAGAAGTCCGCCCGCCTCAGCGTATTGAAAGTGTGGTTGACCTGGACTGTTGCGCTCGGGGAGCTGGGTGTTTTCGCCCTATCACTTTCTTGATATATCCCCCGGTCAGGGCATATGCATGCGTGGAGCTGGGGGGAAATCGAACCCCTCCGCGCGGTCGCGCGTCCGACCTGGTCAAGGGCTATCGGCCCTGGCCAGGATATGTTTTCGGGTGTCCGCCAGTGACCGCGCGTGACCTGGAATGGCCTGCATTTGACGCCCTTTTCCGCCCCGTCCGCCCCTTTTTTCGCCCTCGCCGACGTCGTCGGGAATGCATGTTGAACCCAATGTGACCGGAGATTCGGCGACGAACTTGCATGATCGGCCCAGTCGAGCGCACTGGTGCTCCCTCGGTTCGATTCCCCCGTGAGTTCCCATACCTATCTACAGAGTTGCGATTGCGTCACCCGCAGCACAAATTCGATGAGCGCGTCTTGGATTCCTGGAGAGGTTACGGAACCTGAGGAGCGCCTCGCAGGTGATCTCGCTGGTGATGGTGTCGTCCTGGGTGGCGCGGGCTTCGACTGCGCGGAGCTGTGGGACGACCTCGGCGGGTCCGCATTGGGGCCACGATGCTCGGTCAACCACGAGCGCAAAGATTGACGCCTATCACTGGTTGATGGTGGCGTCGAGGGCTCAGGCGGCGAACCCCCTCCGAGCTTGGGCCGGGGCCGGGGCCGGGGCCGACACCAGCAGCGAACCTGACATGGCCTTCTCAAGGGATCGCGTGGCGGGCTCGCGGTGGACGGAGGAAGAAGATCTACCCGGATTGGTCAGGTTGGAACGGCCCCGCGCAGGATATGGCAGATGTCGTTGGTGGTGCAGTTGGCGGGATCGAGTGTGCGTGCGCGGTCGATGAGTTCACGGAGGTCGGTGCGCAGGACCGTGAGTTGGTCGAGGCGTTGTTGAACGTCGGCGAGTTTGGTGTCGAGAAGTTCGTTGACGTGGCTGCAGGGGATGGTGCCTTCGTCGCGTAGATGGATGATGCTGGCGATCTCGGCGAGGGTGAGTCCGGCGGTTTGGGCGTTGCGGATGAACTCGAGGCGGTCGCGGTCGGCTTCGTTGTAGGTGCGGTACCCGTTTGCGGTTCGGGTTGGTTCGGGCAGTAGCCCGCGTGTTTCGTAGAAGCGGATGGTTCGCGTCGGGTGGCCTGTCTGGGTGGCGAGCTCTCCGATTCGCATGAACTACAGGTTACCCCTTGACCTTCTCTCATGGTGGAAGGTTTACGGTGGCAGGGTGAACCCTGAACGACGTGAGGACCGCTGCGCCAAGACGAGTCGCCGATCGGTGTCGCCGTCGGGCATCTTGACCATCGGCGTTGGTGGTCTCGTGTTGTGTTGTGCGCTTCCGTCGCTGCTTGCCGGCGGGGCCCTGGCGGCGGTAGCCGGTTGGGGTTTCGGTGTGTGGGCGGCAATCGTCGTGTCTGCTCTGGCGCTTGGGGTGTGGTTGATTCGCGGCAGAGGACGCCGTCACGGGCCGTCGGCCATCGATCCGATCTCAGCGATGGTGGACACCGCGCGGAGCAAGGTGAAGGTCGACGAGTGAGCGACTGCTGCGCGACCGTCGACCACGCTGGCATGTTGTGCCCGCTGTGTGGTGATCCGGGTGTGGTGGTCGGGGCGGCGCCGGTCCGGGCGCATCGACCGACCGCCTTCGCCGGTCGGTGGCGGTACTGTCCGAACCGGGCGTGTGAGATCGTTTTCTTCCTCGGCGACGACGT
>JAYTWP010000264.1:0-1686 GCA_043743395.1 Actinomycetota bacterium
CAACGCGACCCACGCCACGATAGGTATGACGACGTAGCACTGTTCCTCGATGGCGAGCGACCAATAGTGAGCGAGCGGGCTCGGCGAACTGATGAACAAGTCGCTGTACGTAGTGGAGGCGAATGCGAACCGCCAGTTAGCGACGTTGCTCAACGCCGCGACTTCGTCGCCGCGAAGGTGCGCGCGCTGGTATGGAGTCCACATCGCCGACAGCGCGAGGACAAACGCAACACAGGCATAAGCGCCTGGGATGAGCCTGCGCAGGCGACGGCCGTAGAACTGGCGCAATGAGACGGTCCCGGTTGCGACGTGCTCGGCGAGGAGCAATGAGGTGATGAGATAGCCAGAGATCGTGAAGAAGACCGAGACGCCCAGGAAGCCGCCACCTGCAAATCCCGCCTGGGCATGGAAGAACAGCACGGCCGAGACTGCGAGCGCACGAAGCCCGTCGAGCGCCGGGACATACCGTAAGCGAGGGATGTCCTCCACGACGTCAATGTAACGGATGCTGACGAGGAGGCCGTCCCGACCTCTAGCGGTCCTGCCACGTGCTGATGCAGGCTTCGTTGCCATCCGCGTCGGCAAGCACCCACCACGATTTTGCAAAGCGATCGGTGACGAGGGTTCCGCCCGCCGCAAGCGCTGCAGCGACACGCGCTTCGGCTACATCGTGTGCGACAGAGATGTCGAGGTGGAACCGAGACCGTTCGGTGCGCGCTGTTTGCATGTGTTGGAACCAGAGCGGTGGGCCAAGGCGCAACGGGTCGACAAGATTTCCGCCAACGTCGCGGTAGCCGAGGGCCGCAGCCCAGAACGGGCGGATGCGGTCGGCCTCGACAGTGTCTATCGCGATTTCTACAACCTGGCACCCCGCAGGCTCTGCGGTGCAACCCGACCGTGAGGCGATCATCGAGATCTGGCGCGCGAGCTCGACATCGTGCGTCGTCAGCCCGCGAGCCGCATGTGTCGTCATCGTGACTCGAACCCGATCGGGGTAACGGATGTCGAGGTCGGGGTGGTGATCGGCCACCTCGGCCGCCTCGGTCACTGCTGACACGAACGACGCGGCAGCGGTAAAGGTGCCTGTACGGAAATCTGCATGAATGGCGTTGACAACAACTCGCCAATCGTCGAGACCGTCGAGGGCTGCGAATTCGTCGGGGGTGATTGGGGTGTACTGCATGGCCACAGTCAATCAGTCGCGCCGGACGCAGGTCCACAGTGACGTCATTCGCACAGCGACGGGTTCATTGGCCGCGGTGGCACTCCATGCTTTGGTGAGCAAATATGTAGCGATGGAGGAAAGCAACGGTCTGCTCGTCTGCTTCGACGCCACATCGTCGCTCGCGTTCAGTTGGCTGTGCCGGATCATCGGTGGCGACTTTGCATGCGCATCAGCGCTGCTGACGCAGGCGTATGCAGATCTCGGCAGCCGTCAAGGTGATTCGGGGCCGTTCGCCGAGGCCGACGTGTTGGCTTCCGCGTACGCATGCGCTGCTGCAGGGACAACAGGACCAGCCGACGTCGCCCCGGCTGTTCTCTCTCTACGGGACCGCGCATTGATAGATCTGTCTCTTGTGCAGCATCGTGGCGTGGCCGACGTTGCGTTGGTGCTCGGTCTGCAGCAGGATGGCGTGCCCGAAGCGCTGGCGGGTGCGGTCCGCGCGGCAGAGGTGGCCGGCGTCG
>JAYTWP010000265.1:0-14613 GCA_043743395.1 Actinomycetota bacterium
ACGTTGTTGCGGTTCTTGTCGAGTTCGATGATCTTGGCCTGCACCATCTTGCCGACGTAGGGCTGCAGGTCGCGGACGCGACGCAGCTCGACGAGTGATGCCGGGAGGAACCCACGCAGGCCGATGTCGACGATGAGACCGCCCTTGACGACCTCGATCACCAGACCCTCGACCATGCCGTCGGCTTCCTTGAGCTTTTCGATGTTGCCCCACGCGCGCTCGTACTGTGCGCGCTTTTTGGACAACAGGAGGCGACCTTCTTTGTCCTCTTTGGTGAGAACGAGTGCTTCGATCTTTTCGCCGAGCTTGACGATGTCGTGCGGGTTGACATCGTTACGGATGCTCAGTTCGCGAGCGAGGATGACGCCTTCGCTCTTGTAGCCAATGTCGAGCAGGACTTCGTCACGGTCGATCTTGACAACGGTGCCGTGAACCAACTGGCCATCGTCGACTTCGACGAGTGTGCCGGCGATCGCATCGGCGAAGGACATGCCGAGGTCGTCGGAAATGACCTGGCGGGGGGTGTAGTTGCCCTCTTCATCGAAGGTGCCAAAGGCAGAGGAAGTGGGCGTAGAGGTGTCGGACAAGAGGGAATTCACTTTCAGAGGCGGATAGGGACATGCTGATCCGACGCAAATATGAATCACGACGTTGCGGGGATGTTATCAGCACGCTGGGGATTCATCACCAGGGCGAGTCGCCACCACCAGGAATTCGGCAGACTCCGTGGTGGGCACGTCTGCACCATATTTCCCGGGCTCGACGCTGCTGATCGCGTCCACCCTCAGACCGACGCTGGCTACAAGCAAACGCAGTTCTCGAGGGGTGTAGCACCCCGTCCAGAGATCGACAGCGATTGCCTCACCCGCTGGGTTGCGGACCTCGGTCTGTTCATGACTGACTCCACTCATTGCGTCGAACTGAGCGTCTTGCTGGTATTTCACAGCGAAGTAAGCGTTGAATGCGCTCAGCACAAGGCGGCCGCTTGGTCTGAGGGCACGCGCCATTCCCATGAGCACGCGCACGTCGTCGCCATTTGCAGTCATGAGCCCGAAGGCCCCCTGGCACAAACAGATCACGACATCGAACTCCGCGTCGAAACTGAGATCGCGGGCATCACGTCGTTCAAACGTCGCCCCGTGTGGCGCGCCGGCAGTGGCGAGATCGACGAACGTTTGGCTGATGTCGATGCCATGCACCACGAGCCCGCGGGAGGCCAGTTCAAAGGCATGCCGGCCGGGGCCACAGCCGACATCGAGCACACGCATACCTGGCCGCAACCCCAATGAGTGCACCAGATAATCGACCTCGCGAACTGTCCCTTTTGTAAACGAGTACCGCAAGTACGCGGCGCCCAAGTGCTCGGCGATTGGTTCGAACCAATGCTGCGGCTCTGGCGACGGCACGACTAGCCCTTGGCTGCAGCCCAGGTGGTGCCCCAACTGACATTCACTTCGAGCGGCACGTCGAGTTGCGCTGCACTGCGGAGAATGTCGATCACAAGTGGACCAACGGCTTCACGCTCGGCTTCCGGTACCTCGACCAGCACTTCGTCGTGCACCTGGAGGATCAACCTGCTGACGAAGCCACCAGCTTCGAGCGCATGATCGATGCGCACCAGCGCGACCTTGAAGATGTCTGCAGCCAGCCCTTGAATGCCAGCATTCATCGCCTGCCGCTCCCCCGCCTGACGAATCCGGAAGTTTGAGTTGCTCAACTCAGGAATTGGCCGACGTCGACCGAACAGGGTCTCGGTGTAGCCGCGCTCGCGTGCCTGGCGGACCGTGTCGTCCATGTATGCGCGTACGTTCGGGAAGGCTTCGAAATAGGCATTGAGAATGACGGATGCCTCATCAGTCGCGATGCCGAGCCGCTGACCAAGGCCGTATGCCTCCATGCCGTACGCCAACCCGTATGACACCATCTTCGCCTTCGAGCGTTGATCCATCGTGACAGCTGAGGGCTCGACGCCGAAGACACGTGCTGCGGTTGCATTGTGGATGTCCTGACCGCTCGCGAAGGCCTGGATCAGACCGGGATCGGCGGCGAGGTGCGCAATGCAGCGCAGCTCGATCTGGTTGTAATCGGCGACAAGCAGGACGCAGCCGGGGCCGGGAATGAACGCTCGTCGGAACTGACGGCCTTCCTCGGAGCGCACAGGGATGTTGTGCAAGTTCGGTTGATCGCTACTGAGCCGACCGGTGCGTGCAACTGTCTGGTTGAAAGTTGCATGAATCCGACCATCTTCACCGACCTCGTTGAGTAGACCTTCGCCGTACGTGCTGCGCAACTTCTCGACTTCGCGATACTGCAGCAGCGGCTCGATGAACTCTGGCCACTCGTCGCGCAATTTTTCCAACGTCGCCGCGTCGGTGGAGAAACCCGTCTTGGTCTTCTTGCCGGGCGCCAGCCCACGCTCGGTGTACAGGATCTCGCGAAGCTGTACGGGTGAGTTGAGATTGAACGGCCGACCCACAACAGCCTGCAGCACGCCGCTGAGACGCTGCACCTCTGCCGAGAGGCGTTGGCCCAACTGACGCAACTCGGCGACATCGACGGCGATGCCAACGTGTTCCATCTTGGCAAGGATGTGCACGAGCGGGTTCTCGATGGAGGCGTAAAGATCGCCCATGCCCTGAAGCTTGAGCGCGGCGACCAATGCGTCTGCGAGGCGCGAGATGGCGAGCGCTTCGCGTGCGCCGCGTTTTGGTTCATCGACGCCACTGTCACCGAAGTCGAGCTGGCCTCGTGCCCCGGGCTCGTCGGGCGGGAACCGGTACGGGGTGTACTTCTCAAGTAGGTCGGCAATGGCGTAGCGCGACTCGGCCGGATCGATGAGATACGCAGCGATCGCTGTATCGAGTTCGAGTCCGCGCAGATCGAGAGCCTGGCCGAGCAGCCAACGCATGAGGGCCTTGACGTTATGACCGCGCACCTGCGCGTGGTTTCGTAAGGCAGCCGATACCGAGGCGTCGCGAAGGTGCTCCACGGGCACCCATCGGCACTCGGCACTGTCGGCCTCCACGACGATGCCAAGGCCCAGCAATTCGCCACGACCCGGCTCACCGATCCAGCGGGCCGCGAGGTCGAGCCGAGGAAGTGAGTCGATGAGCGATCGCGATTCTTCGGGCGACGCGCTGATGGAGAGTTCCGCCTCGAGTACTTCCGCCGACGGCGACGGCCCGACGTCGATGCCCCGACCCCCGAGCGCATCGTTCAGGCGACCCAGCAGCGTACGCAGTTCGAGGAACTCGAACAACCGGGTGACCTCGGCCGTATTCGGTGTGAAGCCCAGTGCGTCGAGGTCGACCTCGATCGGAGCATCGCAGCGCACGATCATGAGGTCGTGGTTCAGACGGGCCAACGCCTCGTTCTGGATCAGCGACTCGCGCAGCTTCGGGGTCTGTTCGTCGACATGAGCGAAGATGCCGTCGAGATCGCCATACATCGCGATGAGCTTCGCCGCGGTCTTTTCTCCGACACCCGGAATACCCGGCAGGTTGTCACTCGAGTCGCCACGCAGTGCTGCATATTCGGGGTACTGGGCGGGCTTCACGCCAGTCCTTTCGAAGATGCCCGCTTCGTCGTACAAGGCGTAGTCGCTGACACCGCGCTTGTTATAGAGCACCTTCACATGAGGATCGCTGACCAGCTGATAGCTGTCACGGTCGCCCGTGACGATGATGACGTCATCACCACGTTCCTTCGCCATCAGCGCAACAGTGCCGATGATGTCGTCTGCCTCGAACCCGACGAGGTCGACCGTGGTCACATCGAGCGCCGCAAGTACTTCGCGAACCAGGCCCATCTGCTGTCGCAGGATGTCGGGCGCTGCCTCGCGTTGGGCCTTGTACTGAGGGTTTGCGTAATGCCGAAACGTCGGTTCGGGCCGATCGAAGGCGACCAACAGCCCGTCGGGCTTGTGCTCTTTCACCAAGTTGATGAACATCGAGACGAACCCGAACACAGCGTTCGTGACTTGTCCGCTCGCCGTGGCCATGTCGGTGGGTAGGGCGAAAAACGCGCGATACGTGAGCGAGTTGCCGTCGAGAACGAGGAGTTTGGCCACGAAGTGTCCTACGGACGAAGCGTTCCGGCGATGACACGTTCAGCAACGTCGCGCATGCGACCGCGTTCGCTCATGGCCGTACGTTGGAGGAACGTAAACGCCTCGTGTTCTTTCATCGCGCATTCATCCGCGAGGATCCCCTTGGCGCGGTCAATGACCTTGCGCGACTCGAGCTGTTCGCCGAGGGCATCGACTTCGCCGCTGAGCGACTGCAGCTCGCGGAACCTTCCAATGGCGACTTCGATCGCGGGAATGAGGTCACTCTTTTGATACGGCTTGACGAGGTAGGCCAACGCTCCCGAGTCGCGCGCTTGCTCAATGATTTCGCGTTGGCTGAATGCAGTGAGAATCAGGACCCCACAGAGACGTTCGGCGTTGATCACAGCCGCCGCGGCCAGACCGTCCATGCCCGGCATCTTGATGTCGAGGATCGCAAGGTCGGGGCGGAGTTCGCGCACCAGCTCGACTGCCTTGTCGCCTCGACCAGTCTCGCCAACGACGTCGTAACCCTCTTCTTCGAGGGTCTCTTTCAAGTCGAGCCGGATGATGGCTTCATCTTCGGCAATCACCACACGAATGGTCATTGAGCGGTCCTTTCGATAACAGGCATGCCCACTCGACTATTCAACCACGCGGAAGAGGGCGACAGGGCCAGCGTCAGCCAACCATCCGGTCGAGCAGCAGGTCCTGGCGCCGTTCGAGTTCGGCAATTGACTCAGCGACGTATGACCGGTGCTTGGCCATCGCGTCGGCGTGTGCTTGGGCATGGTGATAATCGATTGAGGCGCCAGGCGTTTCGGACACGAGTGACCGGATGCCCATATCGCCGGCCTCGTCGTCGAGCTGCGCAAGTTGCTCATCGATGACGCCGAGCTCTTCGCGCAGGTGTCGCAAACGAATGCTCGCTTGCTTGAGTCTCCGTTCGACGAGCCACTTTCCCACGTCCGCAGTCTACGAACTTCGCCACCTGCTGGCGGCACATCGGATCGCGAGATCGGCATCGAGGAAGGCAGACTGTCGACGTGTACGACGAGTGGGGAATCAGCCACGGCTACTTCGATGTCGCTGGTGCGTGGCATCCGACCACCGAACCAACGAAATTGCGGCTACGCAGGGCAATAGGTACGCCTGAACCCGGTCCACCGATGTGGTTCGTGCCTTCGGGCGAAGTTCACACGCTGTGGGATCCGTGCCGGCTCATGCTCGAAGATGGCACCGACCTCGGCGAACTGGTCGCGCTGCCTGCCGATCTACCGATCGGCTATCACCAGTTGCGCCCTGTCGGTGGTGGCCCGACAACACACCTGATCGTTCATCCCACAACGTGCCCAGCAATTCCATCGGCATGGGGACTGACTGTTCAGATCTATTCGCTGTGGAGCCGCGGATCGTGGGGCATTGGCGACCTTGCCGACCTCTGTGCCGTGGCATGGACGCTGGCCGACACCGGTGGGAGCGCCATACTCGTGAGCCCGCTGCATCAACCGGCGCCATCGCTACCCCAGCAGGACAGCCCGTACTACCCCAGTAGCCGCCGGGCATGGAACCCGCTGTTACTGGGACTCGGTGGTCCCCCTCCGCCCAACCTGACGTGCTCGGCCACAACGTTGATCGATCGGGATGCGGTGTGGGCGGCAAAGCGTAGTGCCCTCGAAGATCTGTGCTCCCGATCAACTGATCCGACACCGTTGCCCAACACCGTCGCTGTGTGGAATGCGTTGTGCGACGAGTTCGGACCCGACTGGTCGCACTGGCCGACAGAACTGCAATCGTTCGATTCCCACGTGATTGCCTCGCGCCTCCGCAAGGATCGCGACTTTGCCCAGCGCGCCGGATTTCACCAATGGTGCCAACAACTTGTCGCCGAGCAATTGGCTGACATCAAGGCGAGTGGCGTCGACCTGATTGGCGACCTTGCGCTTGGGTTCTCGCCCAGTGGGGCCGACGCTTGGGAGTATCAGCAACTGCTCGCGCTTGACGTTCGCGTGGGCGCTCCCCCCGACCCCTTCAACGAACTCGGTCAAGAGTGGGGCATCCCGGGGTTTGTGCCGTGGCGTCTACGCAACGCGCTGTACGAGCCCTTCATCGCCACACTTCGAGCAACGTTGAGCGGCGTGGGCGGTTTGCGCATCGACCACGTCATGGGCCTGTTCCGCCAGTTCTGGGTACCTTCTGACATGTCTCCCACAGAGGGCGCATATGTGAAGTTTCCCGCTGACGAGCTCCTCGCGATCATCTGTCTCGAGGCAACGCGCGCTGGTGCGTTCGCGATCGGCGAAGACCTCGGGACCGTGCAGGACGGAGTCCGCGAGGCACTCGCGGCGCGCAACATTGCGCGCACCATGGTGTTGTGGTTTGAGCCAGACCCACCGGCGGCATGGCCGGCAGATTCGCTCGCGACAGTCACCACGCACGACCTACCGACCATCGCTGGAGTGTTCAGCGGCACCGACGGTGACGACACTCAACGCGAACGACTCGCTGCAGTTACAGGTGGCACGCACGAGGCGGAAGTCATCGAGCAAGCGCACGCAGCCATCCTCGCTTCATCGGCGCGGCTCAGGCTCCTCGCACTCGACGATCTCTGTGCGACGAAAGAACGAGCGAACCGGCCCGGTACCATCGGCGGAAAGAACTGGCGTAAACGATTGCCGCTGCCGGTGGAGGCTTTGCAGCTGCCTCAATAGTTGGATTCACCGAATACGACTTGGCGGTGGCCACTGCAACGACCAAATGACAACCAGGAGCAGCGCACCAAATGCCGAGCTCTGGGTTTGTCCAGCAGATTGCGAAACGATTCCTCGATGCCACTTCGATCGCGAACGATTGGGCATTCGACCACTCTCCGGTCCCCACCAACCGTGGTGTTCGCAGTTGTCAACTCGCCCGAGACGGCCCCGTTGATCGATCCCGCCTGCCGCGAGTGGCGAGCAGACGTCCGGCCGATCGACATCGGCACCCACTTCACGATTCGGGGCCGCCTCGGTCTGATTCCAATCCGTGGCACCAGCGAGGTAACGACCTGGGACCCGCCGCGGCTCGCCGAGTTTCGTAGCGTTGCCCCGACTTGGCCGTTCCGCATGACTGCGCGACATCAATTCGAACCCGGCACAGAAGGCGGCACCGACTACACGTGGTCAATCTCGTTCCATGAGGTCAACGTCCTCGCCAGACCTCTCATTGCGATCCTGGTTCATCTCTTCGAGCGGGCGCTCGCTGCACAAGCCGTCACTCTTGCTCGGTACCTCGACCAGCGCTCAGTGGACGAGCCAACGCCGCCGCTTTGATCTGTGCTGACTCGTCGGAGGTTCTCGTGGCCAACCCAGCGCCGACTCGCCGCTGACCGCCGCCTCGCCGCTGACCGCCGACTCGCCGCTGACCGCCGACTCGCGGAACTGAATTGCGATCGCCTTGGCAAGCATTGTGCCAGCGCGCACACGGGGTGGGGTACATTCGCCACCCACGCGGTAGCAATTGTGCTCTCCCGTCGGGCATGACCACCATCGGTCTCCGAGAACTTTGCCAAGACGCCTCTGACCTCGTGCGCCGGGTCGTGGACGGAGAGGAGATCGAGATCACGGTTGCTGGACGTCTCGCCGAACGGTTGGTGCCGACGGCTCCGCGTCAACGGTGGAGCTAGATCGACATCGCGGACCTGTTTGCCGGCCGACACGCCCCGATTTGGAACGCGATCGCGCCCTGATCGACCAGACGAACAGAACCGTGCGAGTGCGACGTTGAGCCTGCGATCAGTGCCGCCTCACTCGCAGTTGACGACGCTGTGACCGATAGCCCGTTCACCCATCGCTCGTGCAGACGCTCACCATGGCGCGCCCTACACGGGCTGTCCCGAGTACCGTCACTGCGCCCGTTGGGTCGATACCGCCAAGTTCGCCGAGAAACCTGCCTACCTCATCGATGAGCCGCTCGCAGGCGACCGCGGGGAGCGCGGCCAGCGAAACAGGAGCTCGGTTTGCCCGATCCGTACGCACGACTTCAGAAGGTGGCGCCGGCCACGAAGTCGGCACTACCTGTTGCCTCACCCACTGCTGATAGCAACAAACGCTCGCATCTGATGCTATGAGCACGACTCGCACGACCTTCACCATGGATGACTCACTCGCCGAACAAGCCCGTCGGCTCGGCGTCAACATCTCGGCAGCCGCGCGCGACGGCGTCGCCGCAGCGGTCCGAGCCACGCTGGTGCAGTCCGACCGGGCCGCGTACCGAAACAGGCCCGAGAGGCTTGACGAGTTCTGGACCGACGCCGAGGCGTGGGGCGACGCGTGAACCGCGGCGAGGTATGGCTTGCAGAGGTCGGCCGCAAACGGCGCCCCGTGCTCGTGCTCACTCGCACCGAAGTGCTCGATGTGCGAGTAATGGTGACCGTCGCAGAGGTCTCGAAGACTGCGCGAGGACTCGCTGCGGAGGTTGCTATCGATCACATCAAGGCGGGTCTCGACCGTGAGTCCGTCGTCAACTGCGACGCCTTGCACACGGTGCCTCAGTCAACGCTCACACGCCAGGTTGGTGAACTCGATGAAGCCACCCTGCAGCGTGTCTGTTCAGCAGTGAACTACGCACTCGGCTGCTGACATCCAGCCGGGCGGTCGGAGATAATCTGATGAAATCACCGGTGACTCCACGCCTGCGCGCGGACAACCGCCTTCGACTGCACAGCTGGTCGATCGACGTCGCTTCAACCGACCCATGTTGGGCGGACGACCCCTCACTGGAGGTCTCGGCGCTCTTTTGCGCGAGCCACGCAGCGGACGATCGTGAGCACGACCACCCCAGCGCCAGGGATCATCCATGGCGGAAACATCATTGCTGCACCGGCGCCGATTGTAGCCGTGGCGCCAATATGGCCTCGAAAACGAAACATCGCTAAGAGCACCACAGCGGCCGCCACTGCGTACCAGATGGAGGAGTTCGCAAGCGAGTGATCGGCGACGTCGGGCACCGCGCTCGTGGGGGTGTAGCCATAGCCGGCCCGGACGAGATCGTTGATGACGCGTAGGTTCCCGATCATCACTACCACGGTGGTCGCGAACCATGCCAGCGCGGCGACGATCACGTCGACCTGATGCCTGGCGCGGGGTGTGGCCCAGAACAGAATACCGAGCACCGCCGAAGACATGAAGGGTGCCGAGGCGCTTCCGAGGTGCTCGGCCGCGTGGCCACCCACGTCGTAGCGCGACGCGAGCAGCGGCGTTTGGGCGGCCACCGCAACGGCGATGAATGCCGGCACTGGCCACCACTCGCGTGCCGCTCGGGCAAACCTGTTGCCATGCCGGGTTGCGGGGACCTCGATCGTCGTCATACCCCTACAGACGACCGAACCCCGGTACCGGGTGACCTCACTACGGCGAAGAACAACTACTTCACCTTGTTGTCCCTCCCCGATGGGCGCTCATTGCCGTCTCGGGACGGGCACTGAGGCTGCCGTCAGCTGAGGCTCGCCAAAACAGTTGCGCCCGGAAAACTCTTTGCACTATCTTTACATTCATGGCAGAAGTAAAGAAACGGAGCCGAGGTGCGACGCGAATCAGCACGAAGCACCAGATCACGATTCCGGCCGACGCATTGCGAGCGGCGGGCCTCGAGGTCGGAGACCGCGTGGTTGCGCATGCCGACGGTGCGGGACGCGTGGTGCTCGAACGTGAGCACGACGTCGTCGCGGAGTTTGCCGGGGCAATGACTGGCGCCTATACCTCCGATGAGCTGGAAGGGCTGCGAGCCGAGTGGGATTGATCCACCTCGACGCAGGTGTTGTCATCGGCTTTCTCGATCGCAGCGACGCACATCACGAAACCGCACGAGCAGCGCTCACGAACGCAATACGAGCTGGCGATCGGCTCGCCATGGCTGCCTCGGCTCTGGCCGAGTGTCTCGTGGGGCCGGCACGGCTCGGCGACGCGGCCATCAACACGATTCGAGAGGTGGTTGCCCGACTCCCCATTTCGGTCATCCCACTCGACATCGAAATCGCCATCATGGCTGCCCGACTACGCGCAGGTCATCGCTCGCTGCGGTTGCCCGATGCGCTCGTCATCGCCACCGCCATCGAGGAGGCCGCCGATCGCCTCATCACCACCGATCGAAGATGGCCCACTGCGCGCGCCCTGAAGCTGAATACGGCGATCACGCGGCTCTGACCGACTCCAACCACGTCTCGGCGCCCCTGATGGGACTGCATTCGAACATCGCGCTGTCTAATCCAATGACGCGCCGGTCGCCGGTCAAATCACATTCCGTTAGCCGCGGCGTTCGAGGATAATCGCATGACGAGCGTTCGACAGTTCTTCGTCGGTTGGCGCGTACCCACCATCCATCGACAGGCCGAGCGCGCTCGGTTTCTTGGTCTCGAGCGCTCGGCGCAGTAGCCCTGCCGTGGTGGGTGCGTCTTCGATGAGTTGCGCCGTCGTCGAATAACGCGCGGCAGCGTGTCGGACGTCGAGCGCCCGTCCCCCGCGGAAGTTGGCAGCCCAACCCGCATCGGTGAACACCACCATCTGACCTTCGATCTGATGCACAACCGCCGGAATCGCGTAGCGGCGGCCGGACAGGCGGCCATCGAATTGCAGCACGACGATTCCTGACATGAGACGGCCAGCGGGAGTCCGGGCGACGCTTCGAACGATCGGATTCACGATCCAGCGCATCACCCCCGCCGGTGGGTGGACGGACCGCACGCCGGCTGTCGCGTTCACATTCGTGCCCGCACCACTCATGTTGCACCGACTTGGCCGCGAACGAACTTATCGACGGTCCCGCCGCCGACTTCTGCGGGCTCGAGGTAGAAACGTGCCCGCGCGATCCGTTCCTCGGCAACACCGAAGATGATGACACCACGCATCAGATGCGGACTCCCGTCTGGGCGGGTACCCCGCATCTCCCACTCCGACCACACCTCGTCGCCTGTCACGGCCGACGCCACGACAGTGGCGGTCACATCAGGTACGAACTGGAAGATCTGCCCCCAATTCTGACGAACTTGCCCGTTCCCCCGAAAGCCCCGATCGGGATGCACCGGCGTCTCGTTCACGTAGTCCTCGGAAAAACAATCCACGAGTCGGTCAAGGTCATGGTCGTTCGTCGCCGCGAGGAGCCGACTTACAACTACTGATGGGTCCGTCATGTTGTTGTCTCTTTCGATCTAGTAGACTAGAATGAAAGTATGGACCGACACCATGGACCTGTCAAGACCACCCGCGGCTACGACGCGACGGGCCGGCAGGCACGAGCCCAGGCGCAACGCGAGCGGATCATCGCCATCGCCGAACGGCGGTTCCTGGTGGATGGCTACGCGCCCACCACCATCCAATCCATCGCTGATGAAGCCGGGGTGTCCGTTGACGCGATCTACAAGACGTTCGCGGGAAAGCCGGGCCTCATCCGAGCAATTCGCGATCGAGCCCTGCTCGGTCAAGGTCCTGTCCCTGCCGAAGACCGATCCGATCGGCTCCACGAAGAACAACTCGATGGCCCAGCGATCGTCCGCGCGTGGGGCGAACTCACCACCGAAGTCGCCCCCAGAGTCGCGCCTATCCTCCTATTGGTGCGCGACGCCAGCGTCCACGACGAAGAACTCTTGTCCTTGCTTGCCGAACTGGACAGTCAACGTCTCGAGCGAATGACTGCGAATGCCACCCAACTCGCACGCTCCGGACACCTTCGCAAGGGAATCGAGATCGGCGCGGCCGCACACATACTTTGGATCTACAGCTCGCCTGAACTCTACGAACTCGCGGTGGTGCGGCAACGTTGGACGCTCGAACGGTACGGCAGCTTCATCACCGATGCGATGATCAGCGCACTGTTCTAGTCGTCGTTGCTGCCACGCATCATTGCGTCCAGGCGTGGACGATTGGCAGAATCGTGCGTTCGGGCTCCGGCGGCGGTTCGTCACCGAAGATGTCGGCCAGCAGCCGATGAACGACTGGATGCAGACGCTCCTCGACGAAGCGGTCCGAATCTTCCTCGGACTCCCAGACATCGATGTAGCGCAGGCCGCCCTCGGCCCGCTCTACCGCGAGGTGAACGATCAAGCCCTTCGGTGGGTCGTCACCGAGACCCTCAACGATACGGGCGTAGAACGCCGCGTCGATCGGAACGTCTTGAATGAACGCATATGTCATGATGTCTCCCATAGTTGATCCGAAGTGCTCTCGGATGAATAGTATGGTGGACGTGGCAAGAAACGTCAACACTCCCGTATACGACAACTCCGCACGTCGAGCGCGGTCGGAAGGGACCAAGCAACGCATCGTCGACACCGCACGCGCCATCATGGTCGAGCGCGGATATCGAGCCACGACGATCGCTGAGATCGCACGCCGCGCCGACGTCCATGCCGACACGGTGTACGAGCTCGTCGGTCGAAAGCCAATCCTGCTTCGGGAGCTGATCGAACAAGCGATCTCTGGCACCGATCGAGCCGTCGTGGCCGAGGATCGCGACTACGTACAAGCTGTTCAGGCAGAACCCCGCGCAAGAGGCAAACTCGCCATCTACGCCCGGGCGGTTCACGCGATTCAAGGCCGCATGGCACCTCTGCTCGTGGCATTGCGGGATGCGGCCGAGACCGAGCCCGAGGCCCGGCAGGTATGGCTGGACAACAGCGAGCGCCGCGCAATGAACATGCGCAAGTTCGCTCGCCAACTGCACGATTCAGGCGAGCTACGCGCTGGAATGTCGATTGAACAGGCAGCCGACTTCGTGTGGGTCACGAGTAGCGCCGAGGTGTTCGTCATGCTCACTTCCGAGCGGGGATGGACTGGCGAACGCTACGAGATATGGCTCACCGATCTGTGGTCACGCTTCCTGCTCGACGACACCGTCGAGGACGGACCTGAGGACTCCGAACTATCTCGGTGAGTTGGCAAGCCCGAAGCATCGAGTTCTCTGCCAGCTTTGGGTGTTCGTGCCTCGAGTAGGACTGTATTCGAACCTCGTTCTCCCTTGATCTTGCGCGTGCTCATAGGACGACCGTCCGTTCTCCGGCAGTACCTGTCACCGTTGTTGGGCGTGTGGGCGCGAGGAATGCGGCGTTCGGCGCATCGGGGTCGATGGATGGAGAGCTCGTCGCCGTTGGCAGCGACGCGTGATATCGTGAGATATCTCAGGAGCTGAACCTATGACCGACATTCTCATCAGAGACATCCCCGACGAGGTGCTCGCTGCGATCGACGCTCGAGCCAAGCGCGTCGGGTTGTCGCGGACCGAGTACCTCCGCCGAACGCTCGAGCGCGAGCGCGTCGGCGGGTCCGGACCCGTCACGGTCGCTCACCTCGAGCGCGTCGCGTCGCTGGCCGCCGATCTCGACGATCCGGACGTGATGTCCGGGGCGTGGTCGTGACTGCGTGGCTCATCGACAAGTCCGCACTCATCCGGCTCAGCCAGGCAGCCGACGCCGCCGAGTGGGCGAGCCGGTTTGAGCGTGGTCTGGTCCGCATCTCCACCCTGACGCGCCTCGAAGTCGGCTACTCGGCCCGAACGGCCGCTGACCACCGTGTGCTGCTCGGTGAGCCGCCGATCTCGTCGATGCCCATCGAGTATCTGACGCCCAGGATCGAGGACCGGGCACTGGAGTTGCAGTTCGCGCTCGGCGCACGTGGTCAGCATCGAGCACCGTCCGTTCCCGACTTGATGATCGCGGCGACCGCTGAACTGGCGAACCTGACCGTGCTCCACCTCGACAAGGATTTCGAACTGATCGCCGAGGTCACGGGCCAGCCACTCGAGCGCCTCCGAGTCCCCTGACCCGCACGGCGCAGGGCGACAGCCGACGCAACGCGGGCCGGAGGAACCAGATCGGCGTACCCACCCGAGGTCGCTTTTGTTGCCGGGCTTGCCGTCGAAGTTCCCTATGATCACGGCGATCGTCGTTGGAGGGCGCGTCGGTTTCACATAGATCGCCTGGGTGATGTAGCCGACGTGCGGTCATTCGTGGCCGAGATCGGTTGCCAGGGATTCCACCGCCGATACGACCGCATCCACTGGATTGGCGACATGAATCCCAGCTGAACTCGCTGCTGCGCACAGGCGGCGATCGGCGCTGCTGAACACGTCAGGGGTTCGATTGCCGTCCCACTGCGTCCAGAGAAGTGCCCGAGGTGGGACTCGAACCCACACGTTGTTGCCAACAAAGGATTTTGAGTCCTCCGCGTCTGCCATTCCGCCACTCGGGCAAGTGCGCCGCCAGTGTAACCAAGCGCCTCCACGGACAACACAGGCAATTCGGGCGCTGAGCGCGCAGATATCTACCGATGAGTAGCCACATGCGCGGGTTCACGACCGTCTAGCCTCTGCACCCAAGGGGAACACCCGCACGAGGAGACCAACCACCAGACCATGCTTGCCTTTACCTTCCCTGGCCAGGGGTCACAACGGCCGGGCATGGGACGCCCGTGGGCAGACCACGAGAGCTGGGAGCTTGTCGAAGAAGCGTCGACGTACGCGGATCGAGATGTTGCGCGTCTTCTCCTCGATGCTGACGCGGAAGAGTTACGCGACACTCGTAATGCTCAGCTCACCACATT
>JAYTWP010000266.1:0-1894 GCA_043743395.1 Actinomycetota bacterium
GCTCATCGGGGTGAATGACATTGTGCGCGACGGCGCGGCATTCAGCATTGGCCGCGTGCTTGAGCTGATTCGGGTTGGTGACATCGCCGAGCGCCCAGATGCCAGGCACATTCGTGCGTAGGTATTCGTCGGTGATGATGTAGGCGTCGTCGTCGACCTCGATACCCGCTGCGCTGAGGTTGAGCGTGTCGCCGTTTGGCACGCGGCCGACCGCGACAAGCAGCGCGTCGCCGGTGATGTCGTGCATGTGCCCGCCCGTCTTCACACTCAAGGTGATTTCCGATCCGTGTTGTTGGACGCGCTCGATATGTGTGTGATTGCGAACATCGAAACGCCTGCTGTAGATCTCGGTGAAGCGTTCGCTCACCGATTCGTCTTCGCGGGCAAGCAGCAGATCATGACGGATGATGATGGTGACGCGGCTCCCGAGGCTGCCGAAGATATGCGCCATCTCGGTCGCGATGTAGCCGCCACCGATGATGATGAGATGCTCTGGAAGCGTGGGCACGCGCATGATCGTGTCGCTGGTATGGAAGTGCACGTTGTCGAGGCCGTCGATGTGCGGCATTGTGGGGCGCGCGCCGGCGGCCACAACGATCTGCTCGGCGGTGAGGCGCTGGCCATTCACCTCGATCACCTTCGGTGATACGAACGTCGCTTCGCCGGTGAACACGCGCACGTTCTCTTGCGACTCGCGGTAGGCCTTGCCGGCCCCATGAATTGGATCAATGCGGTTGAAGACGCGATCGACGATGTCTGGCCAACGTACGTTGTCGATGGTTGCGTCGATGCCATATTTGGCGGCCTTGGCAATGTGCTGCGCGACGTCGGCCGTATACACGAACATCTTGGTGGGGATGCAACCCCGGTTCATGCATGTGCCACCGAACAGATCTTTCTCGATGATCGCAACACGCAGGTTGTCCCACTCGGGGGTGAGCAGGCTATTGCCCGAACCGGCCCCAATGATGATGACGTCGAACTCGGTCGGCGAGTGTGGCTGCATAGAGCGACCCTACGGCTTGTCGGCGCCAACAACCCACATGGCAAAGAACTGACTTCCGCCACCGTACGCGTGACCAAATGCCTTGCGGACACTGTCGACTTGATGTTCGCCGGCAATGCCCATCACCTGCATCGCTGCTTCGCCGAACCTCAGCATGCCGCTGGCACCGATGGGATTGGACGACAACACGCCGCCACTACAGTTGACCGGCAAGCGACCCGTCATCTCGGTCACCCCGTCTTCGACGTATCGCCAGCCATGGTCCTTGGGTGCAAAGCCGAGGCTTTCGAGCCACATCGGTTCGAACCACGCAAAGGGTACATACATCTCCACTGCGTCGATCTCATCGATGGGCGACGTGATGCCAGCCTTGCGCCACAGATCGTTGGCGCAATCCTCGCTCGCTTTCGGGCTCACCTGATTGCGGCCAGCGAATGCCGTGGGTTCGCTGCGCATCGCTGTTGCGTGCACCCACGCCTTGGGCCCATTGTGAGCGTCGGCGACATCTTCACTCGCGAGCACGAGCGCCATCGCGCCATCGCTGCTGGGGCAGGTCTCGACCATCCGCACGGGGTCCCACAACATCGGGCTCGCCATCGCCTTCTCGAGGTTCCAGTCGGGTTCGTGCAAATGTGCGTATGGATTACGGCACGCATTGGTGCGATCTTTGACGGCCACCATGCAGCCAATATGCGCCGGCGCACCACTGCGCTTGATGTACGAGCGGATGATCGGTGAGAAGTAGCCGCCGGCGCCAGCATGCACCGGCATACCGAATGGCATCGGGATCGACAGTGCCCACATCGCATTGCCGTCACTCTGCTTTTCGAAACCGATCGTGAGTACTCGCTTGTGCACGCCCGACATCACGTGCTGCGCAGCGACAAT
>JAYTWP010000267.1:0-1569 GCA_043743395.1 Actinomycetota bacterium
CATGCGCTCAATGTGCCCCAGGAGCGGATGGCCGATTTCAAGCGATGGTCCGACGACTCGATCGCCGGCATCGGCACCAATCTGGGGCTCGACGAGCGGCTACGCGCCGAGCGCGGCGTCAACGAGTTCCAGCATTACTTCGCCGAGCAGCTCGAGCTACGCCGCATCGAGCCGCGCGACGATCTACTGACGCATCTGCTCAATGCCCGCATCGACAGCGATGACCCGGATATCGACGATGATCGTCCGCTCGATATGCCCGAGATGCTCAGCATCGTTCAACAGCTTCTGGTTGCAGGCAACGAGACCACCACGAAGATGCTGACCGAGATGATGAGATTGCTCGGCGAGCACCCCGATCAGTGGCGCCTGCTGCAGCAAGACCCCAGCCGTATCGAGCGTGTCATCGAAGAGACCTTGCGTATGTCCACGCCCACGCAGGGCATGTTTCGCGTGATCACGCGTGACACGAACCTCGGCGGTGTCGATCTCAAAGCTGGAGCGCGCATCATGGTGGTGTTCTCGTCGGCTAATCGAGATGAAGCGATGTACGAGCACCCCGATGACTTCGACCCAGATCGCGACAGCTTGCGCAACCATCTCGCCTTTGGCAAAGGCATTCACTTCTGCCTCGGCGCCAATCTTTCCCGGCTCGAGGGTCACGTCGCATTGCAGGAACTGACGAAGCGCATCGACTCGTTCCGCTTGGCGGAGTCGAACACCTACAACTACTTCCCGAGCTTCATGCTGCGTGGCTTGACAAGTCTCGATATCGAGTTCACGGCGGCTGGCAGCAAAAGTTAACTCTTTGTTCCGGCCTCGAGGTAGTGAGACAGCGTTTCGTGGAAACGCTGTCCGCCGCCTTCGTTGCGTCCGAAGAGCACGTACTCCTTGGCGCCGGTCGCGAGAGCTCGTTGTTGACGCAGGCCGGTGAAGTAGTCCTCGTCGCGCACGACGAGTTCGAGGAAGTCGGCCATCTTTTCTGCGTCGGCGCGCACTTCCGCGTTCGGCTCAGCCGCCACGTAGTAGTTCTGAACCGTCACCGAAGAACCCGGTTCGCGCCCGGGGAAGAGCTGGCTGACCAGACCGCCACTGCTACCACCAGCGAACGACACGTGCGGGAAGATGGTCCACACGCCACCGCAGATTCGATCGAGGTTCCATTCGTCGTCGGGCAATTCGGCAGACGAAAGCAGAGACGAGTCGGGTGCTGTGACCCGCTGATGCGGACCCCATTCGTAATAGATGGGCTTGTTGCTGATCTCGGTGCCGAACGTGTTCCGGTGCAAGTACGGGAGGTGGTAGAAGTCGAGGTAGCCGTCGTAGGCGATCTTCCAATTGGGCCCCGGTATTTCGCGGCGCGAAACGAGGTGCCAGTCGCTGAAGCCAAAGAAATCGAGCACCTCGCCGTAACCGCACAGGTGTGCATCGATGTCCATCGGTACGCCCGGGGTGATGACGACGAAGATCAAGCCGGCGCGTTCGGCCACCGCGAGAGGTGTGAGTCCCATGCAGCTCGCATCGATATCGCCGAAGAACTCGCGATCGGTGATACCGACGAGGTCACCC
>JAYTWP010000268.1:0-2519 GCA_043743395.1 Actinomycetota bacterium
CAATGAGTTTCCGAGACCGGCTGCGCACGCGTAGCCTGCTGGCGTGGCTATGACGGGTAATCGTGTTCGAATCGGTGTTTTGGGCTGTGGAAACGTCGGAGCTTCCTTCGTTCAGCTCGTGGCACAGCAGGCGTCAGCAATCGAGGCGCGCACGGGCGTTCGCCTGGAGGTGACGCGTGTTGCGGTGCGCAATGTTTCACGCGAGCGCGAAGTTCAACTCGCGCCGGGCGTGCTGGTGCGCGACGCTCGTGCTGTCATCGATGACCCCGATGTCGACCTTGTGGTCGAGGTCATCGGCGGCATCGAACCGGCGCGTGAACTCATTGCGATCGCCCTCGCTTCCGGCAAGCCGGTCGTCACAGCGAACAAGGAACTTCTCGCCAATGTCGGTACCGAGCTCTATGCCGCTGCCGATGCGGCGGGCGTCGACCTCCTCTTCGAGGCCGCCGTTGCTGGCGGCATCCCACTCGTGCGCGCCCTGCGCGAGAGTCTTCGCGGTGAACCAATTCGCCGCGTGCTCGGGATCGTCAATGGCACCACGAACTTCATCCTGACGAAGATGACCGAGCAAGGGGCCGACTACTCTGCGGCGCTTTCAGAGGCGCAGCGACTTGGGTTTGCAGAACGCGACCCAACCGCAGATGTCGAAGGCTTCGATGCCGGAGCCAAGGCGGCCATCATCGCGACAATCGCGTTCGGCACGAAGGTCGTGGCTGGCGACGTTTATCACGAAGGCATCAGTGGGGTCACAGCGGCCGACATCGCCATGGCGACTCGGCTCGGATTCGTTGTCAAGCTCCTGGCGATCTGCGAACAGGACCCGATCACCGGTGACGTCGCGGTTCGTGTCCACCCCGCAATGGTGCCGCACAGACATCCACTCGCCAGTGTACGCGAGAGCTACAACGCAGTCTTCATCGAGGGCGATGCTGTTGGGTCACTGATGTTCTACGGTCGGGGAGCCGGTGGCATGCCAACCGCCAGCGCGGTGCTTGGCGACGTGATCGATGCTGCGATCAACCTTCGACACGGCACCCATGGCTCTCTCGGCTCGTTCGGCAAAGCGGTGATTCGCCCGATTGACGAAACTGATTCTGAATACCTTCTCAGTCTCGATGTTGCCGATCGGCCCGGCGTTCTGCATTCCGTCACGGGCGTGTTCGCACGCAACGGAGTCAGCATTCGTGCCGCAGAGCAAGAGGGTCTTCGTGACGATGCGCGTCTGGTGTTCATGACGCACTCGGCCCGGGAGTCGTCATTGCAAACCTGTGTTCGCGAACTTCGTGACCTCGACACGGTCAAGCGCGTCGGCAGCCTCTTGCGGGTCATCGGCGCCTGACCGCGATGAAATACGTCTCTACGCGGGGTTCTGTACCCGAACTTGGCTTTTGTGATGTGCTGCTCGCCGGACTTGCGAGTGACGGAGGACTGTACATGCCTGCCGAATGGCCGGCGCTGCCAGATCTGGCACATGTCGCGAGCTATGCCGATGCTGCTGCCGCGGTCATGTCGCCCTTCGTCGGTGACGAGATCGACGCTCAGGTTTTCGCCGGACTGTGCCACGACGCCTATGCCACATTCCGTCATGACGCCGTTGTTCCACTGGTGCAGATTGGCACGAACGAATGGCTGCTCGAGCAATTCCATGGGCCGACCTTGGCATTCAAAGATGTTGCACTGCAGTTGGTCGGGCGTCTTTTCGATCACGTGCTCGCTCGCCGAGGCCAACGGGTCACGATCGTGGGTGCCACGAGCGGCGACACGGGCAGCGCCGCGATCGACGGTGTCAAGTCTTGCAGCAACGTGGACATCGTCATTCTGTACCCGCAGGGTCGCACCAGCGAGGTGCAGCGCCGACAAATGACCACGGTCGAATCACCGAACGTTCATACCGTCGCGGTTGAGGGCACGTTCGACGACTGCCAGGATCTCGTGAAGGCAATGTTCAACGACGCTGCCTTTCGGGATCGTATGAACTTGTCTGCAGTGAACAGCATCAATTGGGCGCGCCTCATGGCCCAGATTGTGTACTACGTAACCGCAACCCGCTCGCTGGGGGCCACTGCACAAGCAGGTGTCACATTTAGTGTGCCCACCGGAAACTTCGGCAATGTGCTCAGCGGTTGGATCGCCCGAACGATGGGCGCCCACATCAACGACTTCATCGTTGCCTCGAACTCGAACGACATCCTCACGCGCTTCATCAACGCCAACGACATGTCCGCGCGTACGGTCGTGCCAACGCTCAGCCCCTCGATGGATATCCAAGTGTCTTCCAACTTCGAACGATTGCTGTTCGAGATGAACGGTCGTGATGGCGGTATCACCGCTGAGCAATTGCAGCGGTTTCGCCAGAGCGGTTCGCTGCAGGTCGAGCCGGACCAAGTGGCTCAGTGGATCACGCCGATCTTTCGTGCTGCCAAGGTCGACGATGGCGGCACCCTCGCCGAGATCCGTCGCGTCTATGCTGCCAGTGGTCAGCTCATCGACCCGCACACGGCCACGGGCACGGCGGCGGT
>JAYTWP010000269.1:0-3783 GCA_043743395.1 Actinomycetota bacterium
ATTCGACTCTTGACGGTACCGACGGGCACCTCGAGGACCTCGGCGATCTCGGCGTAGCCAAGGTCACCCACGTCGCGCAGCACAACGGCGACCCGAAACTCCTCGGGAAGTGCAAGGAGCGCAGCGTCGATGGCCAAACGATCACCAAGGGACTCGATGCGTGTCCCCGATTGGGGGTCGACGATCTCGTGTTGGATGTCGTCCCCGTCGCGCGACGAGAGTGTGGCGATCGGTCGCCGATGGCGACGACGCAATTCGTCGAGGCTGGCGTTGGTAGCCACGCGGTATGTCCATGTGCTGAAAGTGCTGCGACCGTCGAAGTTGGCCAGACCGCGGACGATAGAAATCATGGCTTCCTGAGCGGCGTCGGCGGCGTCGGCTTCGTTACCCGTGATGCGCCGACAGACGGCAAACACTCGGTCGTAGTGGCGCCGAAGGAGCAGGTCCAGGCTGGATCGGTCACCGCCTTGGGCCTCTACTACCAGCGCGTGGTCGTCCTTCAGTGAAGCGATAGAGCGATCGTAGCCATGCTGGGCCGGGGCAGGTGTACACACGTCGTGTCAGCCAGTCGGCGTGAACGTCACCTCATTGATGGAGCCGCGGAACGGTCGAGCCGTACTGCAACCGATGTCCCGGCCGACTTCGTGGAGTAGCACGAGGACATAGCGCGCAGGAGCGCCGGTGATCGGTGCGGTGACAGTGCCAGGTGCGGTGTTGTACGTCTTGGGCTGCACTCGGGCTCCCCATGATTCCACCGACGACGGAATCGCGGCGGCGTTACTTGCGAAGACATCGAGTTGGTAGGGCGCGTTCTTCATGGTGACCGTGACCGTGCCGGTAGCGGGGGCGGACAGTTCGAGGACGAGGCCGACGCCTGCCTTGCCGCCGAAGTATTGCGAGGCATAGCAGTTGGTACTCCACGAGGTCGCGGTGTTGCCATCGATGGCAAGACCGACCTGGTCGGGGTTCTCGGTGCCTTGGTCCTTGTCGTCCGGGTCGTAACTGTGCACCACCGTGATGGTGGCATTCGCGGCGGGCGTCGCCGGCAACGATGCGGCCGTCGGCGCGGTGGGTGCCACGAACGTGGGTCGCTTGGAGGAATTGGAGCTGGGCCACAGCAGCGCCGTGACAACGAGGGCAATGAGCAGCAACAACATCACCACGATTGTCGGTGTGCTCTTCTGTTGGAAGTTGCGCGCAGGCACCCCGCGTGGGCTGCCGGAAGTGGGTGTTCGGTCCCGTGTCGGTGGGGGCGCTTTGATGGGACGAGCTGGACCGGTGCGAGGGGTGGGTGAAGAGTTTCGTTGGGGTGCCGCGCGTGACTCGGGGCGGATGATCGGCTGCGATGATCGGGTCGGTGTGCCATCACGAGGCGCACCCGAGGTCGCTGTGCCACCGAGGACGGTTCCTCGCGGAGGCGTGAGCGATGTTGTCGGGTCGTCGACGCCGCTTGCGATCCGCGTGAGGCTCAGCTTCAGCTCGCCACCAGTCGCGGGCCTGTCATCAGGGTTGCGGGCGAGCAGACGGTGGATGAGGTTGGCGAGCCCATATGGCAGTGTCGAGCGAAGTTGCGTCAGGTCGGTTGGGTCACGCTGCAGACGCGCGAGCGCTGTATCGGCGTCACTCTCGCCGAGGAATGGCACGCGGCCTGCAAGGCACTCGTACAACACCAGGCCAAGTGCATACAGGTCGGCGCGCCCATCGAGTTTCTTCCCACGTACCTGCTCGGGAGATAGGTACTTTGCAGTACCCATCATCACGTTTTCACTGGTGAGGTCGTCGGTGGCGCCGAGGCCCTTGGCGATGCCGAAGTCGGCGAGGAGGACGCGTCCGTCAGGTGTAATGAGAATATTTCCTGGCTTCACGTCTCGGTGCACGAGTCCTGCCGTATGCGCGGCGTCGAGTGCCGCTGCCACGCAACCACCAATGTGCATCGTGAGTTCCGGGCTCAGCCGCTTTTGTTCGTCGAGGAGTTGGCGCAAGCTCTTGCCGTTGATGAGCTGCATGACAACGGCCTGGCGGCCTTCATAGTCGATGGTGTCGTGCACGGCGACGATGTTGGGATGGCTCAGTCTGGCGACGGTGATGGCCTCGCGGCGGAATCGTTCGGCGACGACTGGGTCAGTGGCGAGTCCCGACTTGAGGACCTTGACGGCGACCTGACGTGACAACGACGTGTCGGTTGCGAGCCAGACTTCGGCCATGCCTCCTTGCGCGATTCTTCGCTCCAGACGATATCGCTGGGCAAGTAGCGCCTGAGGCGGCAGGGGGCTCGTGTTCGTGGGCATGTCGCGCACGCCAACGCTAGTCGTGCGCCGCGGCGCGAAGCCGTCAATCGCGATTAGGCGCGAACCTGGAACGCAATCCCGATCGTGCCGTGACCGGCATGCGTACCAACGACGGGTCCGATATCGCCGATGACTATGTCGCCCTTGTAGTGCGGGCGAAGCATGTTCACGAAGTGATCGATGTCGGAACAATCGGCATGCATGACGGCGAGGTTCTCGATCTCGCCGTAGCTCTGCAACTTCTCGACGAGGAAGGCGAGTGCCTTGCTGCGGGTGCGTTGTTTGCCACCCTCTTCGACCTTGCCGTCGCGAACTTCGATGATCGGTTTGATCGACAACACCGACGCGAGGAGCGCCTTCGCACCACCGATGCGGCCACCCTTTTTGAGGTTCTCGAGTGTGTCGAGTGCCCCCCATACCTTTGTGCGCTGAGCGAGGTCGGCGGCCATCTTGGTGACATCGGCGAACGACGCACCGCCCTTGGCGGCGCGGGCGCAGGCGGCGACGATGATGCCGAGGCCGAGCGTGGCTGACCTGCTGTCGATGACGCTGATCTCAATTTCGTCGGCGACGGCCCGGGCAGCGAGCTCGGCGCTTTGCATGGTTGCCGATAGCCCCGCGCTCAACGAGATGACAACGATGCCAGTTGCGCCTGTGGACATGACCGAGCGGTAGGTCTGCTCGAACTGTCCGGGCGACGGGGCTGCTGTTTCTGGCAGTTGTGCCGATGCTCGTGATCGGGCCCAGAACTGGGCCGGTGTGAGGTCGCACCGATCGATGAACTCGTCGTTTCCGAAACGAATGGACAGGGGCACGATCTCAATGCCGAGTTCGTCGGCAACGGATTGTGGGAGATCACACGCACTATCGGTGATGATTCGAACGGTCACGAGTCCGCGAGGTTAGCTGAACTTTCGTCCTCGGTCGTACGAACGTCGGTCGGTTTCATCGCAGGGTGGCGCGGTTTGATCTCGGCCTCTTGCCGTCCACGACGCGTGAGCCGTACGTGACGGACCCACCACGCCAGCAAGATGAGGAGTCCGCCACCCGTGAGTAACTGGGAAAGACCGGTAAGTGCACTCACTCTCGCCTTGAGGAACAGGGTGTTCGAGATGGGGGTGCCTCCATCTGGGGTGAGCACATCGAGTGAGACCGGGAAGCTGCCGTTCGACCGCGCCACGACTTGGACGGCGACATCGGTGATGCTCTTCGGCTCGACCACCACGACCTGATCGCCCTTCGGAAAGGTGAGTTTGGCCGAACTCATCCGGACCAGGATTTTGTATGGCTCGTCGTTCGTGTTTTCGATTCGAATTCGGACCGTTGTCCGCCGCCCGCTCAACGTGAACGCAAACGCTGGACGAGGTGAGACGGCGTTCGTGATGGAATCGAGTTCGGCCGTCAGCGATGCCGCGGCAGCCGACACCTGAGCGTCCGTCAGCGCTGAGGACGAGAGCACGCTGATCGTGCTGCCCCAGCGTGCGGGTCTGCCTGC
>JAYTWP010000270.1:0-6593 GCA_043743395.1 Actinomycetota bacterium
TGCCGCAGCGTCGTCGTGGAACTGCCATTGGGAGGGTGAAAGTCGCGCTGAGCTTTCGACCACCGTCTGCACGTCGGCGTCGTCGATGAAGTGCGCGCCAAAGCTGCAACACCCCTGCTGAAGTTTCGACGCGTTGGTGGTGAGCACACCCTTGCAGCCGTTACCCCAAATGCAGTTCCAGTTGGAGCGCAGAAATGTGGCGTCGAAGACCCAGGTGCGTTGCTCGTCGGGATCGTCGAAGCTGATGTATTCGTGCAGGTCGTCTGGTCGGGCCACGCCACGAAGGTAGCGGGCCACGTAGGAAAACCGCCAGATCACCGTGAGGGTCGAAAGGATAGGCTGCTCGGACCATGAGCATGCTGCCCACCACCGCCAATCAGCTACGCGACGCCTACACCGCTTTCTTCGCAGAGCGTGGGCACACACCGGTCACGTCGGCAAGCCTCATCCCACACGATCCAACCGTGCTTTTCACCGTGGCCGGCATGGTTCCGTTCAAGTCGTACTTCGTCGGCGACGAGACCCCACCGTTCAAGCGTGCTGTCACGGCTCAGAAGTGCGCGCGGGCGGGTGGTAAACACAACGACCTCGACGATGTCGGTCGTACCAAGCGCCATCTTGTGTTTTTCGAGATGCTCGGCAACTTCAGCTTCGGTGACTACTTCAAGAACGACGCGATTCCGTGGAGCTGGGAGCTGGTGACCGAGGTCTTCGGACTCGACGGCGACCGCATCTGGATCACGGTGCATGACAGTGACGACGAAGCCGAACAGATTTGGCACGATGTCGTGGGAGTGCCGATGGATCGCATCCAGCGGCTCGGCGACAAGGACAATTTCTGGCAGATGGGCGACACGGGTCCATGTGGACCCTGCAGCGAGCTACATATCGACAGGGGTCCCGCGTTCGGGCCCGACGGCGGCCCGCTCAACGATCCGCAGGGCGACCGGTTCATGGAGTTCTGGAACCTCGTCTTCATGCAGTTCAACCAGGCCCCAGACGGCACGCGCACACCCTTGCCGAAGCCGTCCATCGATACCGGCGCAGGTCTCGAACGCATTCTTGCGTTGGTCCAGGGCAAGGACAGCGTGTGGGAAACCGACGTGATGATGCCGCTGATTGAGCAGGCGTCCTCCGCGACCGGCAAGTCGTACCTCACTGGGGACTACGACGATCGCAACAGCTTCAGCCTGCGTGTGCTTGCCGAGCATGCCCGCAGCAGCACGATGCTCGTCAACGATGGTGTGTTCCCCAGCAACGAGGGACGCGGCTATGTCCTGCGTCGTATCATCCGTCGTGCCGTTCGTCATGCGTATCTGTTGGGGACCGAGCGACTCGTGATGCCTGGTCTCGTCGAGACAGCGATCGACGTCATGGGCGGGGCCTACCCGGACGTGATCAAGAACCGCGATTTCATCGTAGGTGTGCTCACCAAGGAAGAAGAGCGATTCCGTCAGACGCTCAAGACCGGCCTCGTCATCCTCGAAGAAGAGCTTGCCAAGGACCAAAAGGTGCTCATGGGCACCACGGCGTTCACCCTGCACGACACCTATGGGTTCCCGCTCGAACTCACCGAGGAGATCGCCGGCGAACGCGGCGTTGCCGTCGACCGCGATGGTTTCGACACCGACATGGCCGAGCAGCGCCGACGGGCCAAGGCGGGGCGCAAGACCAACGCCGCCGATGACGACCAAACCGACGCCTACCGTGAACTCAGTGAGCAGTTCGGTTCCACGGAATTCCTTGGCTACGTCGAGAACCAGACCGAGAGCCGCGTCCTTGCAGTACTGCCGGGCGCGGATGGCGCCACCGAGATCATCCTCGATCGGACGCCGTTCTACGCCGAGTCAGGTGGCCAGGTAGGCGATACCGGCACGATCGAGACGACCACGGGCGTGGCTCAAGTGATCGACACCACGTTCGCGCTGCCTGGCCTTCGTCGACATACGGTGAGCATGACCAGCGGGGTCATAACAGCCGGCCAGAACGCGACGGCGATCATCGACATCGTTCGCCGCGATGCCATTCGCCGCAACCACACGGGTACGCATGTGCTGCACCATGCCCTTCGCAGTGTGCTGGGCGAGCATGTGAAGCAGGCAGGCTCGCTCGTCGGGCCCGACCGACTGCGCTTCGACTTCAGCCACTACTCGGCTGTCACCGACGACGAGATCGCCCAGATCGAGCACATCGCCAACACCGAAGTGCTCAACAACGTGCCGGCGCGCTCGTATGAAACCACCAAGGATGAAGCCGCCGCCCTCGGAGCCATCGCCTTTTTCGGTGACAAGTACGGCGACATCGTGCGCGTGATGGAAGCCGGAAGCTCGGTTGAGCTGTGCGGTGGCACGCACGTGAAAGCCACGGGTGACATCGGCACCATCAAGATCGTTGGCGAGAGCTCAATCGGTTCGAACCTGCGCCGTATCGAGGCGGTCACCGGATACAACAGCCTCGCCCTCTTGCAGCGCGACGATCGGATCCTCGTCGAAACGGCGCGACTCGTCGGGGTGCCAACCGCCGAGGTGGTCGATGGTGTGCAGCGCAAACTCGATGAGATCAAGTCGCTCAACGACGACATCAAGACCCTACGCGCGAAGGCCGCCATGGGTCAGGCCGCCGAGTTGGCGAGCAGCGCGGCCAACGGCGTGCTTGTGAGTCGTATTGATGGTCTCGGGCCAAGTGAACTGCGTGATTTGGCACTCGCTGTTCGCCAACAGGCGGGCATCGAGGCGGTCGTATTGGGCGGTCTCACTCCGACGGGCGGCGTGACCCTTGTTGCCGCGGTCACCAGCGCGTTCGGTGGCCAAGCTGGCGACCTCATCAAAGATGCAGCGAAGGCCGTAGGTGGCGGAGGCGGAGGCAAGGGCGACATCGCGACGGCCGGAGGCAAGAACCCAGCGGGCCTCGACGAAGCTCTCCGCTTGGCCACAGAGGCAGCGACAAACAGGTGAGTAAATCTCGAGTGTGTCGATCGTGAGAGTCCTTGCCCTCGACCTCGGTAGCAAACGCATCGGTGTGGCCGTCAGCGACCGTAGCGGTACCATCGCCACGCCGTTGGTCGTGTTGCAGCGGGGCAGAACGTTGCGTATCGATCACGAACACATCCGCGATCTCGTCGAGCAGGAGGAAGCTGTGCGCATCGTTGTCGGCCTTCCGTTGGCGATGGATGGCTCCATCGGCAAGGCGGCACAGGCTGCCATCAAGGAAGCCAAGGCATTGGCTAGCGTGGTCGATGTGCCCGTTGAGACATTTGATGAGCGCCGTACGACGGTGACGGCTGATCAACTACTCATCGAGCGCGGCTTGCGTGCGCCCGAGCGCCGTTTGGTGATCGACAAAGTGGCTGCCGCCGTCATTCTGCAAACGTGGCTCGATGGTCGCGGCCAGCGCGATCAGCGCGAAGCGCAGGACCACGAGGATCTTCGTTGAAGTCCACCAATACACTGCACGACCCGAACGGGGTTGATCGCGATTGGCCCCACGACGCGTGGGACGACGCAGACCTGGTACCCGCTGCTGAGGTCGAGCCCATCCGGCGTCGTGGTCGGGTCCTCAAATGGCTCATGATTTTCGTTGGCGCGGCGATGATTGCAGCCATCTTGGCTGGTGGTGCGGTGGGCTGGTGGTACATCCATCAGGTGAATCCCTCGGGCGAAGCGTCGGCTGCATCGAACTTCACGGTCAACGAGAAAGACACGCTGCAGACGGTGAGTGTTCACCTGCAGAACGAGGGGTTCATCACCAATGCTCGAGTGTTTCGGTTCTACGTGTCGCACAAAGGTGGCGTGAAGCTCACGCCGGGTTACTACGAGATTCGACGGCGGAGTCACATGGGCAACATCATGCGCGTGCTCAACACGCCGCCCGAGGCCACATACAAAAAGGTCACCTTCCCCGAGGGTTTCACGATCGAGAAGATGGCCAAACGAGTCGAGCGCGACCTTCACCCGATGACGGCGACCGCTTTTTCCGCTGCCGCTGCCTCAGGAAGTGTTCACTCGGTGTTCCAGCCCGAAGGCGGCGTGAGCCTCGAGGGTTTGCTCTTCCCTGACACGTATCAAGTTGCCGGCAACGAGTCCGAGACGCAAGTGATCACGCGGATGGCGAATCTCATGGAACGCGTGGGCCGTCAGGAGAGCATTGAAACCGGCGCGAAGGACCTGGGGATCACGCCATATCAGGTGCTTACTGTGGCTTCGTTGATCGAGCGCGAGGCGAAGTTCGACGTCGACCGCGCGAAGATCGCGCGTGTCATCTACAACCGCTTATACCTACAGATGCCTTTACAGATCGACGCAGCGCTCTTCTACGGCCAGCCCCTAGATACGCCGTTCAGCGTGTTGAGAGACACCGACACTCCGTACAACGGATACCTGCACCCGGGCCTACCACCGACTCCGATCGCGAATCCCGGACGTGCATCGATTCACGCGGCACTACACCCGACGACCAACCCTGCAGTCGGTGATCCGCTCTGTAAGGGACTCCCGAAGGGCACGCCGTGTATCTACCTGTACTACGTCCTGAGCGATGCAGAGGGGCATCATGTGTTCGCGGCGACGCTGGAGCAACATGAAGCAAACGTGCAGGCTGCGCGTGACGCCGGTCTGCTGAAGTGATCACAGGCACGACCCGCGTCGCGGGTGTGATTGGTTCGCCGGTCCGGCACAGCCTCAGCCCCGTGATCCACAACGCAGCGTTTGCCGACGGCGGCCTCGATTGGGTGTACGCGGCCTTTGAGGTGCAGCGCGGCGCGGCCGCGGCTGCACTCGATGCGATGCGTTTGCTCGGTATCGCCGGTCTGTCGGTCACGATGCCGCATAAAGACGACGTTGCTGACGCGGTCGATGTCCTGGACGCCGCGGCCTCGGCCCTACGTTCGGTGAATACCGTTGTTATGCAGCCCGATGGTCGGTTGTCCGGACACAGCACTGATGGTGCCGGATTCATTGCGTCTTTGCTCGAGGCCGGTGTGAACCCATCGGGGATGGCTGTTGCGGTGCTTGGCGCGGGCGGAGCAGCGAGGGCTGTCATCGATGCGTTGTCACGCTCGGGGACCGAACGAATTGTCGTCATCAACCGCTCAGCGGACCGTGCCGAGACTGCGGCGCGCCTCGGCGGATCGGCCTGCGACGTCGGTGCGATGGCCGACATCGCTCACGTCGATCTCGTCGTGAACGCGACCTCGATCGGAATGGGCACAGACGTTTCACCGTGCGACATCGCGCTTCTGCGCGAGCGTCAGGTAGTGGCCGATCTCGTCTATCATCCGCTCGAAACCGTCTTGCTTCGCGCCGCGCGCGAGCGGGGCGCAGTGGGCATCGATGGGCTTGGCATGCTCGTGCACCAAGCTGTGCTGCAGCAGCAACTGTGGACAGGGGTTCGGCCGAATCCTGTGGTGATGCGGGCAGCGGCAGAGCAGGCACTCGCGGCTCGCCACGGGTAACCTGCACACAATGCTTCGTTACCTCACCGCCGGCGAGTCCCATGGACAAGCGCTCGTCGTCATCGTCGAGGGTCTGCCGGCCGGCCTCGAGATCACGGTCGAGGAGATCCAATCCGAGATGGCGCGTCGTCGCCTTGGTTATGGTCGCGGGCCTCGGCAGCGCTTCGAAGTCGACGAAGTCACGCTTGTGGGTGGTGTCCGTCACGGCCGCACACTCGGTTCCCCGGTTGCGATCGAGATCAAGAACACGGAATGGTTCCGTAGCGACAAGTGGCATGAGGAAATGTCACCTGCCCCTGGCGTCACCAAGGATCCGCTCACCAAACCGCGCCCCGGGCACGCCGATCTTGCAGGCATGCAGAAGTACGGATTCACCGACGCTCGCGACGTGCTCGAACGTGCAAGCGCTCGCGAAACTGCGGCCCGTGTGGCAGCCGGTGCGTTGGCCAAGAAGTTGCTCGGCACGATCGGAATCCAGATCTTGTCCCATGTGGTGCAGATGGGGCCAGCCCGTTCGAAGTCCGCACAGTTGCCAACAATGGCCGACCTCGACACCATCGATGATTCGCCGGTTCGTTGTTTCGACAAGGCCGCCGAGGACGCCATGATCGAAGAGATCAAGGCCGCTGCGAAGGACGGCGACTCGCTCGGTGGTGTCGTTGAAGTTCTTGCGTACGGTGTGCCAGTGGGCTTGGGTAGTCACGTGCACTGGGACCGCAAACTCGATGCACTGTTGGCTCAGGCCGTGATGAGTATCCAAGCGGTGAAAGGTGTCGAGATCGGCGACGGTTTCGAGGTCGCTGGCCGCCGCGGTAGTGCTGCCCACGACGCCATTTCATGGGACGCAGCCGCGGGCACCTATCGCCGAGAGACGACGCTGGCCGGTGGCACCGAAGGTGGAATGACTACTGGCGAGGTCGTGGTGGTACGGGCAGCGATGAAGCCATTGGCCACGCTCAACGTGCCGACATTGGGCACCGTCGACATCGTCACCAAAGAAGAGACCGTGAGCTTCAAGGAACGCACCGATGTCACGGCCGTTCCCGCGATGGGTGTCGTCGCTGAAACAATGGTTGCCCTGGTGCTCGCCTGCGAAGCGCAGCGCAAATTTGGTGGAGACTCCGTCGATGAGTTCGTTCGTAAC
>JAYTWP010000271.1:0-8382 GCA_043743395.1 Actinomycetota bacterium
GCTACGAGGATCGCCACGGCGATCGCGGGATAGATGGACCAACCTTTGTCGACGATGAGCCACGATGATGTGATGGCTGACGCGCTCATGACGCCCGCGATCGACAGGTCGAATGCTCCGGTGAGCAGCGGCACGCACAATCCGACTGCGACGATGGCAGGCACGACGAACGAGATGTTGAGAACCGACTTGTGTGTGACCCACGAGAACCACAGCTCGGGAATCCAGATCGCAAACAGGAGGAACCCGGCGCCGTAAATGTAGACGATTGAGGCGCGCGACGGAGACAGTCTGTTGAACGCAGATCGGCGCGTGCCCATTGGCCCGTGAGCGGGGACTGTCTCCACCGCGTCTGCTGTCATGTGAGTGCCCTATCTGGTTTGGGTAGTTGCTTCATCGCAGCAACTGCTGCACGATTGATTCTGCGGACAGCGCTGAGCCATGGAGTTCGGCGATCGACCGGCCGTTGGCCAGCACGATCACACGATCGCAGATGGCAGCCAGTTCCTCTGCTTCGGAGGAGCACACGACCAGCCCCATCCCCCCGGCTGCGGCTTGAGCGAGCAATCCGTAGATGGTGCTCTTGGCCCCGACATCAACACCCTGCGTCGGCTCGTCGAGCACGAGGATCGATGGTGTGGTTCGCAGCCAGCGGGCGATGACGGCCTTTTGCTGGTTACCACCGCTGAGCGTGTCGAAGAGGCGCTCGGGCTCGGCTGGACGAAGCTCGACGCGTTCAGCCCACGTGGCCACTTCGGAGCGTTCGAGCCGACGCGAGAGGCGACCGCGCGACATGAACGGCCGGAGGTGAGCAAGGCTGATGTTCTCGCGGATCGTCTGGTGTCCGATGGATCCGTATCGTTTGCGTTCGGCCGGGATCAGTGCCATTCCTGCGCACATGGCTTCGTACGGGTCCTCCGGTACGGGGTTGCCGTTGATGCTGACCGTGCCAGCGGCTCGGTGCTTCGCCCCGAAAAGCAGGTTGGGGAGTTCTTCTCGGCCTGACCCGACGAGTCCGGCGAAGCCGACGATCTCGCCAGCGCGAACGGTGAGGTTGAGCGCCTCGAGTCGATCCCCCCACAGGTTGCGCACTTCCATCACCGGTTGCCCGGCGTGCTCGTGCTCGTGGATTCCGATTTCGTCCAACGCCCGACCGACGATGAGTTCGATGAGCGATTCGTGGGTGAGGTCTGCGACCGCGCCCGAGGCAACCACCTTGGCATCGCGAAGGACGGTGTAGTCATCGGCGATTTCGAACACTTCGTCGATACGGTGCGAGACGAAGACCACCCCGGCACCGCGATCGCGGATCTTGCGAACCGCTTCGAAGAGATGCAGCACGTCGAGGCGCGCCATCGCGGCCGTTGGCTCATCGAGGATGAGCAGACCACCGCCATCGTCGTCCCAGCCTTCGAGCGCTCGGGCGAGGGCCACGAGCGAACGTTCCGATGGCGTCAGCATGCCCACGGGAATACGCACGTCGAACGCTGCACCGATGGTGGCGAGGTGCGCGGTGGCGCGGGCGTTCTCTTCTTTCCAGCGCACCCTGCCGAGGAAGCCGGTGTGGAACCCGCGACCGAGTGCCAGGTTCTCGACAGAGTTGAGCGAGTTGACAAGACCGAGGTCCTGGTGCATGACGTGGATCCGGTCGGCGCGTCCACCTGCACCGCCAACAAGATCAAGATCCTCGCCGAGCAATGTCGCCTTCGCGCCGTCATCGGCCCGGTGGTAGCCGGCGAGGATCTTGATCAGGGTCGATTTACCCGACCCGTTTTGCCCGACAAGGGCGTGAACCCGCCCCGGCTTGACGATGATCGACGCGTGATCGAGTGCCACCTGACCGGGGAAGGTCTTCGAGACCGCCTCCACGTTCAGTACAGCAGTGTCGACCATGAGCGCTGATTCGTTCGTCATACAGGGCGGGCCTCAGCCGGGTCTCAGCCCAAGATCCAGAGTGCCTTGAACAGGTCCCGGTATCCATCGATGCCGGACCATGCCGCCTTCGGATCGGAGATGTCTGCCTTCTGCAGGATCTTCAATGGCACGCCGGCAATGGCGATGTCAGGGTGACCTGCGATGGTGGTCAGCGGACGAGGCGAGAACACACCGGTCTTCTGACCGGCGATTGCGCGCAGACCTGCGTCGATTGCACGCCAGCCAAGCAGACCAGTGGGCAGACCAGCGTCAGCGACCTGCAGTGACCCATCGGCGATGAGCTGATAGTTCGCCGGCGTTCCAGCTTGCGAGATTGCCGGGACTTTCACGTTGATCCCCTTGAGCGCATCAGGCATACCGAGCAACATGTCGCCGAAACCGGTGACGAGATAGTTGATCGAAGGATCCTTCTGGAGCTCGCTGACAGCAGCCGAGATGTGATCGCCAGCGATGAGTTGATCGACGGTGAAGTCGAGGCCTTTCACCTTGCATCCGGCGCAGACAGCGGCCATCTCAGCCTTGAAGCCTTCGGCCTCGAGACCCAACACGGGGAACTGCGGGATGTTGAGGAACAAGGCGTTCGCCTTGCCGTTCGTCTTCGCCGTGACGTAGTCGGCCATCAGCACGCCGTTGAAGTAGTAGTCGTCGCCGGTGATAAGGTTGGCCGCAAGGCCTGGAGCCTGATACGGCTCCGGCATCGACCATGCAACGACCGGGATCTTCTTGGCGTTCAACTCGGCCAGCGATGCCTCGAACCACGCACGGGGGTTACCCGACGTGAGCACCATGTCTGGGTTCGACTGGACGGCAGCCTGGAAGGCGGCCTGCACCGTGTCAGCTGTATCCTGCGTGGTGAAGATCTGCAGCGTGCCGCCGATGGCGTCGACTGCCTCGACGATGCCCTTCTTGATCGATTCACACACGGGAACCGAACACTGAACGTAGGCAACCTTCAGCCCCTTGGGCGCCTTGACCTTCTCGGTGAGACCGAGGTCCTTCAGCGTCTTGCTGAACTCGTCGACGCGGCCCTGCGCGAGAGCAAGCCCCGTGAGTTCGACACTGCTAGCGGTGCCAGCGGTGGTGCCAGCCGTCGTACCAGCAGTGGAGACGGCGGCGGTGCCACCGGCTGGTGTCGTGGCCGGGCTGGCCTTGTCGCTGCTACACGCCGCGACCGACAATCCCAGGACCGACACCGCTGCGAACGCGATGATTCGTTTCGATAACATTCATTTCCCCCTTGGTTGAAGGCGAGACCCCCGCCAGCTTGCATTGATAACATATTCCGGCTCTAGTCGTCAACTTGCTCACGACGCCTAGAGCCGGCAACCGTCACGCTTCAGCGCGACATCTGACCGCAGTCGACCGGGATGATTGCCCCGGTGATCATGTCGGCATTGTCACTGGCGAGGAACAGCACCATGTCGGTGATGTGCTGCACTTCCGCACGCCACTTGAGTCCGGGCATGTTGCCACCGGCAGAGAACATCTCGTACGCCTCATCCGTCGTCATGCCGGCCTCGGGTGCCAGACCGAGCACCATGCCCGAGCCCTGGCCGACGCCGGGCTTGATGGTGGCGGGACAGATCGAGTTGACGTTGATGTTGAACTCGCTCAGCTCCATCGCCCACGAGGTGGTGAGGCCGTTGATCGCGTGCTTTGCCGCCACATAGTGCGACAGCATTGCGTGTCCCGATCCGGTGACGGCCGACGAGATGTTGATGATCTTGCCCGAACCGCGGCCGATCATGTTGTCCACTGCGTACTTGGTGACATAGATGGCACCCTTGACGATCGTGTCGATCACGGCATTCATCGTCGACGAACGCATCTTGTGAATCGGGTCGAGCGCGGCGACGCCCGCATTGTTGACGATGACATCGATACGACCGCCGAAGAGGTCGAGTGCCTTTTCGACAGATGCCTTCACTTGTGCCTCGTCGCGAATGTCGCAGGGCAGCGGGATGCACCGCTGGCCACGTTCTTCGATGGCCTTCACGGTGGCCGCCATCGTCTCTGGCGTACCCAACGGATAAATGTCCGGGATCGGTTCGGTGATGTCGATGGCAGCGATGTTGCAGCCCGCTTCGGCGAACGCCTTGGCATGGCTGAACCCCTGGCCCTTGCTGGCACCGGTGATCAGAACGTTCTTGCCTTCGAGACCACGAAGCTCTACGCCCATAGTGATGTACCCCTGTGTGTGCGAGATGTGAATTCAGATGCGACGGCCCACTTCGCGGGCGTCGTTAGTTACCCTACTACGTTCATGGCCGCGGAGAAAGCCTCATATCCCGAGCGGCCGCCCACCATCGACGGCGATGATCGCGCCCGTCGTGGCGCGAAGGATCAGCGCCGCTTCCACGGCATCGGCGACATCGATCGAAGTCGCCAGTCGGCCCAAAGGGGTCGCGGCCGTTTGGGCATCGAGGAGTTCCCGGGGCATTGACGAAGCGTATTCGCCCTCCACCCAGCCGGGCGAGACGGACACGACGCGGATTGCCGGCGCGAGCGCCCTGGCCAGCGAACGGGTCATCGAGTCAACCGCTGCCTTCGATGCGCAGTACGCCACGTTGCTTCCCAACCCGGTGACGCCGGCGGTCGAGGAGATGTTGATGACCACTCCGCCATCGCCGGCGGCCAGCATCGCCTGGAATGCGCGGACTGTCGCGAACGAACCTCGCCAGTTGACGCGAAAGATGCGATCGATCAGCTCGTCATCGAGCGAGGCAAGATCAGCATGGGGTACCGGTCGCGTCACACCCGCGGCGTTGACCAGGACATCGACTCGCCCGTAGGTGGTGGCCACCAGCGCTGCGAGTTCAGCGACTTCTGCCGACTCGTCGACCCGGGCCCGAACGGCGAGGTGTCCCCCGCCGGGTAGCGAGGCGGCGAGTGTCTCCGCCCGTTCCAGTCGTTCGGCGACGCAGACCACCACGCTCGCGCCGAGTGTGGCCAATCGCTGGCAGATGGCAGAGCCGATTCCGCCGCCGCCACCGGTGACGACTGCTACCCGGCCGGCCAGGTCGATCACTGGACCGGAGTCCCGTACCGGCGGACTCGGAGATCGGCCTGTTCCTTGTGGCCCCAAAAGCGCTCGATGGCGCACAGACGCGACCCGTAGGACCCGATGAGTGCACTTGCCTCGGGCGTGCACCGCTGGTACGTGACGGTCTTGATGAACTTGCCGACCCAGAGGCCCCCGGTGAAGCGACCGGCCCGGCGGGTGGGCAGCGTGTGGTTGGTACCGATGACCTTGTCGCCGTAGGACACGTTGGTCTCCGGTCCGAGGAACAGTGCACCGTAGTTGCGGAGCCGTTGGAGGTACCACTGTGGATCCTCGGTGAGGATCTCGACGTGTTCATACGCGAGTTCGTCGGACAGTGCGGCTGCCTGCTCGTGCGAGTCGACAACGATGACGCGACCCCAATCTCGCCACGCGACGCCAGCCACGTCTGCCGTGGGGAGCACTGTCAACTGCCGGTCCACTTCGATGATCACTGCCTCGGCGAGTTCGCGGTCGAGACAGATCAGTACCGCCGGCGATGTCGGACCGTGTTCGGCCTGACCGAGCAGGTCGGTGGCGATCATCTCCGCGTCGGCGGTGTGGTCGGCAATCACCATGACCTCGGTGGGTCCCGCCAACAGGTCGATACCGACCTCGCCGAACAGCTGCCGCTTGGCTTCGGCCACATAGGCATTCCCGGGCCCGACGATCATGTCGACCGGTGCGACGGTCTCGGTGCCGAGAGCCATCATCGCGACGGCCTGCACCCCACCGATGATGTGGATCTCGTCAGCACCCGCGAGAGCCATCGCGGCGACGGTCTCGCGGGGCGGCACCCCGTCCATGGGAGGGGTGCACGCCACGACGTACCTGACGCCCGCAACCTTGGCCGTGAGCACGCTCATGTGCGCGGATGCAACCATCGGGTACCGGCCGCCGGGAACATAGCAACCGACAGAGTCCACGGGGATGTTGCGGTGCCCCAGGAAGACGCCCGGGATCGTCTCCACCTCGAGGTCGCTCATCGTCGCCAACTGCGCCTCGGCGAAGCGCCGGATCTGGGTCTGGGCGAACTTGATGTCGTCGAGGGTTTCCCGGGGCACGGATGCGACGATGTCGTCGATTTCCTGCTGCGAGAGCCGGAACGAGGCTGGCGACCAGTGGTCGAGTCGCTCGCTCAGTGCCCGGACCGCTGCATCGCCGCCGGCACGAACTTCGTCGATCAAACCGTCGACAACCGCTGACACCTCTTTGAGAGAGGCCGCGGCAACTCCCGTTGCTTCCTTGATGATCAGCATGGACGTTCCCTTCGACTCGGCCGCGAGACGCGGGGAACCCCTCCCCGCACAGATCAACCGTAGTGTGTCAGATCACGACTATAGACGACGTACCTCAGGAAGCACACTGTTCCCAATCATTCGCAGACGCTCGACCTGCACCTCCGTCGCTTCTCCAGCAAAGAGCACGCGCAGCACGAGGTGCACCCTGCTCCATCCCGACAGCTGCCCGATGACCTGCTTGACCCCTGTCACCACGTCGGCTGCGTTCCCTGCAATTTGGATATAGGAGTCGATGCTGCCCTCCGACAGCTCTTCGCCGCCCGAGGGGTCGGGGATCATCGAGCTGTACACGTTCGCCCCGTGTTGCACACGCTCGTAGGTCAACTGTTGCGCGGCGAATGCAGCACGGGCCGAGTCCGCAGAACCGCCTTCGTCCTCGAGCACGACGGTGATGTTGACCGCACGCGTGAACGACGGGTCATCTGGGCGACGCACGCCCGCGAGGAGCCGATTCGCGCTGTCGATGATGTGCGGCGAACCTCGACCGATCAGGTGGCCGTCGGCCGAGACGCCTGCCCGATGGACCGCTTCATCGGAATAGGCCCCCAACCAGACGGGAACCCCGCCGAGTCGCCTCACCGGTGGGGTCACCCGAACGTCGTCGAGTGCGATGGATCGCCCGGCATACGAGAAGGACAGTCCCGTGCCGGCCAAACGCAGTACCTCGATGACGTCGTCGAGTCGTGCCGCTCTCGATGATCGCTCCACTCCGAAGGTCGTGTACTCCTTGTCGATGTATCCGAGGCCGAGCCCGAGGATCAGCCGGCCGCCGGACAACTGGTCCAGGACTGCAACATCACAGGCAAGACGCACCGGGTGGTAGAGCGGGGCGAGCACGAGCCCGGCACCGAGTTCGATGCGATCGGTGACAGCGGCCAGCGCAGCCAGCAGCACGAGCGGACTCGGCAGGTACGCGTTGTCCCACCCGTGATGTTCGCTGACCCAGAACGAGTCGAAGCCGGCATCTTCGGCGGCCCTGGCCAGCGCGATGGCCTCGCGATAGCCGCCGCCGGAGGCGGGGGACCCCTGGCCGGTGTAGAGACCGACGCCGATCTTGAGTTGGCGACCCGCAGACGGTCCTACGTTGGTTCGAGGAATCGACGACACAGCAACATCCCGGGTACGAAAGTTGGACGAATAAGCGTCGCCAGTCACAACACCACTATTGTTCGAGGTACATGTTCGAAACGAAGGGTAACGGTATGCGGCGAGTTCTCGTCACAGGCGCAGCATCGGGGATCGGGGCTGCTGTGGCGGCCGCGCTCGACAGCCAGGGGCACGCCGTCGTGCGCGCCGATCTCCGTGGATCCGATGATGTGCAGCTGCTGGATGTCGGCGATCCCGGCCAGTGGGCGGCGATCGTCGCAGCAAACGGAGCACTGGATGGTCTGGTCAACTGCGCCGGCGTCCGCATCCGCACAGCGTTGGTCGACCTCGACCTCGCCGAGTGGGACGCCGTGATGCGGGTGAACCTCACCGGTACGTTCCTGGGTGTGCAGGCGCTGGCACGAACGTGGATTGCCGCAGGCGCTCCCGGCGCCGTCGTCAACATCGGCTCCACCACGTCGTTCTCGGCAGTGCCCGGCCAACCCCATTACTGCGCCTCCAAAGCGGGGGTCGCGATGTTCACCAAGGCAGCAGCACTGGAATTGGCCGAGCACAACATTCGTGTCAACGCTGTTGCCCCCGGACCCATTGTCACGCCCATGCTGCAAACACGGCTCGATGAACCGGGCCAGCAAGAGTGGCTGACTTCGCAGGTACCACTCGGCCGTCTCGGCCAGACCGCTGACGTGGCGGCTGCCATTTCGTTCCTGCTTTCCGACGCGGCGTCGTTCATCACGGGTGTCACGCTTCCCGTCGATGGCGGCTGGCTGACCCGCTGAACAACACACACTTCGAAGAGAGGCATCACGATGGCATTCAAGGTTGAGGTTGATCAGGACCTGTGCATCAGTTCGGGCAAGTGCGTCAGCGACCTGCCGACGGTCTTCGCGTTCGACGATGACCAACTCGCAACGGTGATCGACACCGATCCAGCGATCGATGACGCACGACTGCTCCGTCTGGCGCGCAACTGCCCCGGGCAGGCAATCAGCCTGCGCG
>JAYTWP010000272.1:0-3622 GCA_043743395.1 Actinomycetota bacterium
CGCATGAGTTGCTGACGCATCACAGGGTCGGAGGCAACGCCCATGCGCTGCGCTGTATCCAGCAACTGACGCCACGAACCGCCGACACGACCGCCGCCACCCGAGCCCGAGTCGCTGTGATCACGCTCGAATCCCAGCGTGGTCAGCGCGACCTTCCAGCCCTCGCCAACGGGCCCGAGACGCATCGAGTCGGGCACGCGCACGTCATTGAGGAACACCTCATTGAACGACGAGCCGCCACTCATTTGCTTGATCGGTCGTACTTCTACCCCGGGCAGGTCGAGCGGGATCACAAAGGCCGTCATGCCCTTGTGTTTGGCAATGTTGGGGTCGTGCCGCGCGATCAGCTCGCCCCACTGCGAGAACTGCGCGCCCGAGCTCCACACCTTCTGTCCGTTGATCACCCACTCGTCTCCGTCACGAACCGCACGACATGCAAGTGACGCGAGATCGGAGCCGGCGTTGGGCTCGGAGAAGAGTTGGCAACACAGTTCTCGTGCGGCCATGAACCTGCCCACCAGCGACTGCTTCTGTTCGTCGGTGCCATAGATCTGGATCGTGGGCGCAACGAGTCCGATCGTCACGCTGTGCGATTCGTGCCCGCCAGGTGTCTCGAAAAGGGCCTCGACAGCGGAGTATGCCCGCGCATATTTGCGATCGAGGCCCAGCCCGCCGTATTCCACCGCCGCGGTGATCGCGTGGTACCCCTGCGTTGCCTTGAGCATCGTCCAGGCCTTGATGCGATCGAGGAGATCGCGTTCTTCCTCGAAGGTCAATGAATGAAACACCGACACACTGAACTCGCCCTCAGCGGAGGTGCTCGGTTCGTCGTTGGGCAACGTTGCGCTCTTGCGGCGCGTTGCGTTGGTCTCGAGCCACGCCAACGCCTGTGCTTGGAACTCATCGACCGTCAGCACTGCCATAAGTGCTGAGGGTAATTGATCGGCTGCTCAGTATTCCTACCGAGTCCCAGCCTCAGTCGAATCGTGCCGATGGTCGTCGGTCGGGTCCATATACGGGTGCCGTTGCCTCGATGCGGTGTTTACGACTGACCGCCGACTTCAGTCCGGCCTCGCCGAGCATCGTGAGCATCCCGATGTAGTTGGCGTGCAGGAAGTGCGCAGCGAGCGAGTCTTCGTCCTCCCACAACTCAAAGACCTGGATCAGGTCGTCTTGTATCGGATCGGCGGCAAAGCAGTACACGATGCAGCCGGGCTCATCGTTTCTCGTGGCGGCTTGCAGTGATGCGGTCCTCTCGAGGACGGCCTCGCGGGCACTTGCATCTGTGAGAACGATCGCAGCCTCTACGGCGATGAGACTCATGACTTTGGTACCCCTCTCGTTCAGCCGGCCAACGAGCCGGCATCGACCACCAGGACCTCGCCGGTCACCCATGCCGCGAGGTCACTTGCCAATACAACCACCATACGCGCGACATCGTCGGGCTGGCCGGCACGGCCGAGCAGCGTTCGCTTCATACGCGTTGAAACGTCGAGGCCGGCAGCAGCGAGTGGTGCGAGTTGCGACTGAACGCCCGGTGTGTCGATGACGCCGGGTGCAATCGCGACGACGCGGATACCAAGCGGCGCGAACTCCAACGCAAGGTTCTTGGTCAGCCCGACGACGGCATGCTTCGACGTGGAGTACGCGCTCACGCCGGTTGCGCCACGGAATCCAGTTGTGGATGCAAGATTGACGATCACGCCGCCACCGCTCATTCGCTTCGCCGCTTCGCGCGCGCCGGCAAACGTGCCGCGCACATTTACCTTCCACACGTGGTCGAGGAGTTCGTCGGTGACATCGAGCGCTGGCGCCGACGGATAGATGCCGGCGTTGTTGACCCAAATGTCGAGACGACCGAACTCATTGATGGCGCGATCTGCCAGCGCGCTGAGCGACGCGGATTCGGTCACATCGACAGACGCCGCCACGATTCGACCTCCCTTGCGAGAACCGAGGTCTTCAGCGACTTCGTCCGCAGCGGTCGGATCGAGATCCGCAACCAACACGTCGGCACCGGCTTCAGCCAGACGTCGTGCGATTGCGCTTCCGATACCGCGTCCTGCGCCCGTGACGACGGCAGCGCGGCCTTCCAGCGACAGCAATTGCGTCAACGATTGATCGGTGTAGTCGGGGGTCATGCTGCTCCGTCATCTCGTGCAATGCGCGAGTGCGTCCGCATGGTCGGGTATTGCCACGGCATGCTAAACCAACTGGATGGTTAATTGCGGAGCCGGCGATGCCTGAGTTCGCACGCCTCCTCGCAACCGAGCGCCCCGACGAGATTGCGTTGCGGGATGCGCGTCAGGCACTGACGTGGACCGCCGTTGGCGACACGCTCGATCGGGTTGCGAACAGGTTGCTTGCATCAGATCTCGGAACGCGCCGCCGTGTCGCCGTCTTCGCGGAGAACGCGAATGAGACAGCGCTTGCGCACCTCGGTGGATTGCTCGGTGGCGCATCCACCGTGCCCGTGAACTTCCATCTCACTGCTGCCGAGGCTGCCTACATCATCGCTGATTCCGAAAGTCGCATCGTGTTCGTCGGTCCACAGACGGTCGACCGTGCCTTGGAGGCAATTGACTCGATGCCGACCACCGCCGATGGCCGGCCGATCGTGGTTGCGTGGCGTTGTCCAGAGACCGTGGGGGTTCAGCACTGGACCGAGTGGGTCGCCGCTGGTCCGACCGGTGATACGCCGCTCGATATCGAGCCACGCCCCAACCTGCTCTACACATCTGGTACCACGGGACTGCCGAAGGGCACTGAACTACCGCCTTCGATGTTCGCGGGTGGTGCCACGATGGTGGAGCACATCGAGGCGCTGAAGCTGAATCGCTACGCCGCGTTCGGCACGCACCTCGTGGTCGGCCCGATGTATCACACGGGACCACTGTCAGGCATGCGGTTGCTCGTGGCCGGCAAGGCGTCGGTGATCCTCGACCGGTTCGATGCGGAGAAGACACTGCAGACGATTCACGACTATCGCACTGAGAGCGCCGTGATGGTGCCGACACACTTCATCCGTCTGCTCGCTCTGCCCGACGACGTCAAGGCGAAGTACGACGTGTCGTCGATGAAGATGGTGGCGCACACGGGTGCTGTGTGCCCGGTAGACGTCAAGCGAGCGATGATCGAATGGTGGGGTCCGATTTTCATTGACGCGTATGGGGCAACTGAGGTCGGCACAACATGCTCCATCACCAGTAAAGAGTGGCTCGCCCATCCGGGGTCGGTGGGCCGTGCGATTCCGCCGTTCGAGGCGATCGTGCTCGACGATGACGACAATCCGGTTGACCCAAATGTCGAAGGCCGACTGTTCTTTCGCGATGCCACCGGTCGCGGTGTGATCTATCCGAACGACCCCGTGAAGACCGCTGCGGCGCACATCGCTCCGGGTGTTTTCACGTTGGGTGAGATCGGTTACGTCGACGCAGATGGATACGTGTTCATCACCGATCGGTTCAGCGACATGGTGGTGGCCGGAGGGGTCAACATCTATCCGGCCGAGGCCGAGCAGGTGCTGATTCGGTTTCCCGGCGTTGCCGACGTTGCGTGCATCGGCGTGCCGCACACAGAGATGGGCGAGGAACTGAAGGCACTCGTGATTCCCGCCGATCCG
>JAYTWP010000273.1:0-2889 GCA_043743395.1 Actinomycetota bacterium
GGCGCATGCCGACGAGCGACCCGAACTCATCGGCGCGGACATCGAGTGTGTGTATCTTCAGCGATCCGCCGGCATGACGAGCGTCTGCCAAATTCCCGAGCGAACCCGAGGACAGATCATCGACGACGTCGGCGACAAGCCCCTCTGCCAAGAGTCGGTCGACGAGGTGCGAGCCGAGGAAGCCAGCGCCGCCCACAACCATTGCGTTCATGGCCGTCACGAGGTCAGCCCGCCACGCCGTCGTTAAACACCGGGTGCTGGGATGCGCTCAGCGGTGTGGTGCGCTCCATCGGCGATGGTGACGCCTGCACCAATGACACAATTCGAAACAATGGCACGAGCGCCGACATGACCCATGATGACACTGCGGCATATGTGTGCTCCCGGACCCACGAATGCTCCAGCAAGCAGAACAGAATCGGCGACGTCGGCACCATCGCAAATGTGAACTCCATCGCTGACGACGGTGTCCGACAGGGCGACCCCACCACCGACGATTGCGCCTTGGGCGATGCCTTGTGCCCAACTGTGCTCAGCGCGGACCTTTGTGATCACATCGAGATTCGCCTTCAGGTACAAGTCGGGCTGGCCGGTGTCGATCCAGTAATCATCAGTCGCCATCGCCCAGAGCCGCTGTTCGGTTACCATCAGCGGGAAGGTCTCACGCTCGAGCGAGACCTTGCGACCGTCGGGGATGCGATCGATCACCGACGCTTCGAAGACATAGGTTCCTGCGTTGATCAAGTTGCTCGGCGATGTTCCGGGAAGGGGCTTTTCGACGAAGCGTCGTACTCGCCCGGCTGCGTCGCTGTCAACGACGCCGTACGCGGAGGGGTCTTCTACCGGCGTGAGGTGAAGGGTGGCTTCGGCACCGTTGGATCGGTGGAACGCGACGAGCGCGGCAATATCCAGGTCGGTGAGAACGTCACCGTTGGCGACCACGAATGTGGAGTCGATCCCGGCGAACAGTGCTGCAAAGCGGATTGCGCCACCGGTGTCGAGCGGTTCCGGTTCAACCGCGTACCTCAGGCTGGCACCTGCACACATGCCGTCCGGAAACGCTTCGAGAAACGGCTCTGGACGAAATCCGAGAGCAAGCGTGACGTCGGTGACGCCACCCCTGGCAAGATTGTCGATGAGCCGCTCGATGATCGGCACGTGGCCCACCGGAAGCATCGGTTTCGGGACGGTGTTGGTCAATGGTCGAAGCCGGGTGCCGAAACCCCCTACGAGTACGACCGCGCGCATCAGCCGCCAGATGTTGTGGTAACGGCGGCTGTCGTGGTGGATGCCGACGGCTCGCCCACGACCGTGGTGGCCGTGGGCGATGACCCACCGGGGACCGTGGTGGCACCGGGGATCGTCGTTTCACCTGGAATCGTCGTGGCGCCGGGGACCGTGGTGGGCTTGGCGCCACCGTCGGCGGCACCAAGAGTCGGAAGTTCAGATGCCCAGTCGGGCGCCTTTGGCTTCACATCGTCGGGGACGAAGGCGAGCATGAACACCATTCCGTCGTTCTTGATGCGCACATCGCCCATGTTGGAGATGTACACCTGCGCGTCAGTGGTCGCGAGCGAGCCGTATTGGGGCCACACCCACACCTTGAGCGAAGCCTGTTTTTCCTTGCCATCGATGATGCACTTCGACTTGCCCTCTTCGAAGGTTTGTCCGCCCTGTTCCTTAGGGAATGACAGCTTCTTGTCGGTCAAGCTGATGTCGTAGTTATTCAGGAACAAGCCGAGCTTGGCGTTGCTTCCGGTAGCGGCACCGCTTGTATTGGGGTGCCAGTGCATGATGCCGTCGCCATGAGAGTGAATACCGGTGCGCACAAACTTGGTGCTGGTGAATTGACCGCTTGCATCTTTGTCTTCCAGCGTGCCGACGAGCTTTGGCAGAACTTCAAGGCCTTTTTCGGTGCACACATACGTTCCGAACGCCGCGTGCCAGTGGTCGTTGGCCGTTGGCGCACCTTGCCCCGGGCCGGGACGCGACTGGCGTGCATAGACAATGAGACCGAGTCCGAGAAGCGTGACGACAGCAACGATGAGCGGGAAGACGGTGCCGCCTTGGAAGCGCACCTTTTTGCCTTTGCCCTTCTGAGCGAGCTTGGCGACTTTGTTGGCGGATGATGAAGGAGCCACGAGTATGCGAGGTTACAGCCTGCGGAGGTGGATTCAGCGGTCACCGACGAGAGCGAGTGCTGAGTTCGCGGAACAAACCTTCGTACGCCTGGGCGATCGCCCGTGGCGATGCCGCACGCTGCACCCATTCGCGACCTCTGCGGCCCATCTCGGCACATGCCGTTGGATCGGCGAGGAGAAGACCAAGCGCGCGCACGAACGCCTCCGGATTATCGGGTGGAACACTCACGCCTGCCCCGGCCTCAGCCAGGATGCGCGGGACCTCGGTGTCCGGATCGATCGCGGCAAGTACCACACGACCGGCAGCCAGGATCGAGTACGTCTTGGAGGGCACGCTCACCCGACCCAACCCAGACCGAAGGGGCACGAGGTGGATGTCGCCGGTGGCCAAGACCTCGGCGAGCCGGCTCATCGGCTGGTAGCTCGCCATCCGCACGTTCTTCAGGCACTGCGCCTGCGTCGCCAACGCCGCCTTCGCCGCGCCGTCACCGTTGATGACAAAGGTGACGTCGGGAAACTCGCGTGCGGCGTGAACGACGAGATCGAGTGACTGGGAGTACCCGACGTTGCCTGCGTATAAAACGACGGGTTCCACGCCGATGTCCAACTCCGCCCGGTACGCGGTGAGCCGATCAAGGGGTCGGATCTCATCGGTGAGAACGAAGTTTGGAATGACGCGGACCTTGCACGAATCCGCTGACGCGATCTTCGCGACGACGTTTTCGCGCAAGTCATCACTGAGCACGGT
>JAYTWP010000274.1:0-8256 GCA_043743395.1 Actinomycetota bacterium
CGACGTCGTAGTTGCCCTCGAAGTGGCGGGCATCGTCGGCGAAGCGGAGGCTAGACAATTCCGGTATCGCACGCAGGCTGGTGAACGAGTCTCGGAACGCGGACTTGTCATGCTCGCTGACTCCATCGGCCCAGCGGTATGCGACTACCTGTCGGAACATCGCAGCGTCCCCTTCGAGAAGCAGTGCCGACGTGGTGCAAGGGAATGCATTCGAGGCGTATTACAGGCGCTCGATGATGGTGACATTGGCTTGTCCGCCGCCCTCGCACATCGTCTGCAATCCGTAGCGTCCACCGGTGCGCTCGAGTTCGGCGAGCAAGGTGGTCATCAGGCGTGCACCGGTGGCGCCGAGCGGGTGCCCCAGTGCGATGGCGCCGCCGTTCACGTTGACCTTGGCGTAGTCGAAGCCGGTTTCTTTCAGCCACGCCAGGACCACCGGAGCAAAGGCCTCATTGATCTCGACGAGATCGATGTCATCGGGCGTGAGCCCGCACTTGGCAAGCGCGCGCTTGGTGGCGGGGATGGGCGCGGACAGCATCATGATTGGATCGTCGGCGAGGACGCTGATGTGGTGGATACGTGCCCGCGGGGTGAGACCATGATCTTTGACTGCTTGCTCGCCGGCGATGAGCAGCGCGGCCGAGGCGTCGCTGAGCTGGCTCGCGCACGCAGCAGTGATGCGGCCATCAGGTGTGAGTGTGGGCAGCGAACGGATCTTGTCCCAGTTGGGTTCGCGGGGACCCTCGTCGAAATCGAGACCATTGAGCGGCGCGATCTGCCCCTCGAAGCGGCCTTCTTCCCGAGCGCGGATCGCGCGCAGGTGTGAGTTGACCGCGAACTCTTCCATCTGCTCGCGGGTGATGTCCCACTTCGTGGCCATCATCTCGGCGCCGATGAACTGATTCACTTCGCCGTTGCCGTAGCGCGCGGTCCAACCTGGTGAGCCGGTGAATGGATCGTCGAACCCGAGTGCCTGGCCGGCAGTCATCGCAGATGAGATCGGGATCATGCTCATGTTCTGTACGCCACCAGCGACCACGAGATCCATCGTGCCACTCATCACGGCCTGGGCCGCGAAGTGCACTGCCTGCTGTGCCGACCCGCATTGGCGGTCGATCGTGGTGCCGGGCACGTGCTCGGGCAGGCCTGCCGTGAGCCACGCGGTGCGGGCGATGCAGCCGGCCTGTGGGCCAATGGAGTCGACATTACCGAAGATGCAGTCATCGATGGCGCCCGGATCGACGCCGGTGCGATCGATGAGTGCCTTGATGCTGTGCGCGCCGAGATCGGCAGGGTGCACAGTGCTGAGCTTGCCACCTCGGCGGCCAACGGGTGAACGGACGGCATCAACTATGAACGCTTCAGGCATGGCGTGCACGATACGCCGCAAACATTGCTACTTCTGATTCGTGGCGGTCGAGTGTCGCGTTGCTGCGGCCTTGGCCAAACGGCGTGCGGTGTCTCGAATGAAGAACGTGAGGAACCAGCGGTTTCCAGTTCCGGTGAGCGGGTACTTGCGGTAGAAGGTGGAGTGCCATGTGATCGTACATGCGGATCCGACCGGATTCCCTGTTGCGGTAATGGTGACATCGGCGCGGTAGTCGCTTACGGGCACGCCCTTGTGCAAGATATACGCGAAGTGTGTGGGCGGATCATATGCAACGACTTCTTCGCGGCTCGAGAACGGCCCAGTTCCGAAGACGCGGATCGCTCCGACACCATCGGGTGCGGGTGTGCCCTCGACCTCAAGCGAGGTCTTCTTCGCGGCCGACCAAGTGGACCATCCGGCCGCATCGCGCAGGAGGTCGAACGCGACCTCTGGCGGAGCGGCACATGGCACCTCGATGTCGATGACATGCAGTTTCATGATGCTGACGTTAGCAAGCCACGATGACCGAGCTGCCGTGCCCAAAGAGGCCCTGATTAGCGGTGATGCCGACACGGGCGCCCTCGACCTGGCGACCGACAGCCTGGCCGCGCAGCTGCCACACCAACTCGCACACTTGCGAGATCGCCTGGGCCGGAATGGCCTCGCCGAAGCACGCCAAACCACCGCTCGGATTCACCGGGATCTTCCCGCCGATGGTTGTTGCGCCTGACCGGAGCAGCCCCTCGGCCTCGCCCTCGGCGCATAATCCGATGTGCTCGTACCAGTCGAGTTCGAGCGCCGTGGACAGGTCGTACACCTCGGCCAGATCGATGTCGTCGGGACCGATGCCGGCTTGCTCGTACGCGCTGAACGCAATCGTGTCCTTCCACTTGCGCGTGGGGGCGGGAACGACGGCCGTGGAGTCGCTCGCAATGTCGGGCAGCTCGAGCACGCTTTGCGGATAAGTGGGTGCCACTGTGCCCACTGCCTTCACGCGGCACAACCCATCGGTGTTACCGAGGTGCTTGCGCGCGAAGTCCATGCTGCACACCACCATTGCCGCGGCGCCATCACTGGTGGCACAGATGTCGAGCAAGCGCAACGGGTCGCTGACGATCGGGCTGTTGAGTACATCTTCGACGGTGCTCTCTTTGCGGAATCGCGCGTTCGGATTGTTGAGGCCGTGCCGACTGTTCTTCACCTTCACCTGGGCAAAGTCCTCGGCGGTGGCGCCATAGACGTCCATGCGGCGCCTGGCGAACAAGGCGAAGTACACCGGGTTCGTGGCACCGAGCACGTGGAAGCGCTGCCAGTCCGGATCGTTCTTGCGATCGCCGCCACCGACGGGGGCAAAGAAGCCCTTTGGAGTGGTGTCGGCACCGATGACGAGTGCGACATCGCAGAACCCGGCGAGGATCTGCGCGCGCGCCGAGTCGAGTGCCATTGCCCCGGACGCGCACGCCGCGTAACTGCTACTGACCCGAGCGCCGTTCCACCCGAGTTTCTGCGCGAACGTCGATCCGGCCACGAAGCCGGGGTAGCCGTTGCGGATGGTGTCTGCGCCGGCCACGTATTGGATGTCTTTCCATTGCACCTGCGCGTCGGCGAGCGCGGCGCGTGCTGCCACCATGCCGTACTGGGTGAAGTCGCGCCCCCACTTGCCCCACGGGTGCATGCCGACGCCGAGGATTGCGATGTCGCGATCGTTGCTCATAACGACGCACCAACTGTTGGGTTGGTCGGTGTTGCGGGCGCCCACACGTACACCATGTATTCGTGCTCGGCATCGCGATGCGACACATCGAGTTCGAGCTGCATCTCCATGCCCACCTTGAGGTCGGCTGCGCGAATGCCTGTAGCCACACGACCGAGCACGACGAGACCCTCGGCCGTCAGTTCGACAGCGGCAAGCGCGTATGGCTCGTACGGATCGGCGGCCACGTATGGCGGAGGAGGCGCATAACAGTTCTCGGTGTAGCTCCAGATTCGGCCCCGCCGCGAGAGGGGAGTGGGCTCGAGCGTGATCGACTCACAGACGGGGTTCGGGCAGTCACCGTTGCGTGGCGGGAAAACGAAAGTGCCGCATTGGGAGCACTTCGACCCGATGAGTGTTGGTGCATCTTCGTCGTCGGTGAACCAGCCATCGATGATCGGCACGCGGGAGAGGGTTTCTGACACGGCGTCAGATTACATGAACGAGGTCGGGAAAGACCTTGCTGACCTTGCCGACGAGGTACTCGCCGTACGTGCCTTCGAAGTCGAACACGTTGCGCCCATCCCAGCGATCGGAGGTGTCGCTCGTTGTGCTTGCGTCGGCGGCGAGCGGCAGTGGTTGCACCCGCGCATCCCAACTGGGATCGAAGAAGAACGGAAACGACAATCGCTCGCGTCCGCTGGTGTTGCGGACCCGATGCAGTGTCGATCGGTACCGGCCGCCCGTCATCCGTTCGAGCATGTCGCCGATGTTGCACACGAAGGTGTCTGGGATCGGCTCGACATCGACCCAGCCATCGCGTGCCTTGACCTGCAACCCGCCGCAATCGTCCTGGGCGAGCAGTGTGAGTAACCCGTAGTCGGTGTGCTGAGCGACTCCCCAGTCGCCGGGACCATCGGCCGGGTAGCGGAAGATCCGGAACAACACGGTTGGATCGGTTGTGAGATTCGTCCGGAACCAATCGGGCGAAAGGCCGAGACCCAACGCAATGCCGGACATCACTGTGTGCGCCAGAGCCGTGAGGGCATCCATCCAACCGAGCACGAGGAAATCAAGTTCGGGTACTTGCATCGGAAATAAGTTGTGGCCATGAAGCGGAATGCCGGCCTTGACGCGCGGGTCGTCGTCGCCGAGTTCTTGACCGAAGTAGACGCCCTCCTTTCGATCTGGCACTCCACTGGTGACTTCGCCGCCGAGTGGAAACCATCCCCTCCAGGCCCGGCCACCGTGTTTCATCGCAATCTCAGCCTTCGTGTCCTCCGCAAGTGCGAAGAAGTGTCGCGCCGCGCCGTCGAGCGCATCGAGGAGCGCGGGGTTGATGCCATGACCAGTGATACAGAAGAAGCCGGTGTCCCGGCAGGCGGTGTCGATCGTAGAGGCAATCGACGACGCATCGCCTCCGTTGCGTAGTGCTGCGATGTCGATCAGCGGAACGGACGAGTGTGCAGGGGTCATGAGGCCTCAGTGGGGTTGTGCGCCCGCTCCTCGAAGGCAATGCGGCCAACGCCCGCGTGGGTCAGCGCCACGCCGGTGTCGCCGCAACGCAAGAATGCGCGCTTGCCATCCGTAACCACGACATCGGCAGCCTTCGTGAACGGTGCCGCATCGGCTCCCGGCACTGAGCCCGTCGCGTGGTCCCACACCTGCGCGTTGTCGGCGTACATCGGTGCCCCGGCTTGCCAGGCGCGCACCATCGCCGCCACACCATCTGGATCGTCGAGTGTCGGTTCAGCGGTCAGGCTGACGTGTGTGATCGAGGGGTCGGCCGCCATCGTGGGTGTGCCGCCCGCGCGGTACCAGGCCATGACCGTCTTGCCGGCGCCGTCGGGAGCGTAGAAGTCCTCTTCCCAACTCCACTTGCCATTGCCGGCGTAGGTGAGAAGGGTGAGATTGCTGAACGAATAGTGAGCGCCGCCCCCTGCGGGATCGGGCATGTGGTTCCAGATGTTGAAGGCGATATGGGGTGGCTGCAGAATCGCCCAGTCGACCGAGAAGGTCATCGGCGCAACCGGTTCCATGGCGCTGAGGATCCAAGTGCAAATTGCATCGGCGCCGCGGAAGCTGCCCATGCAGTGTTCGATGTATGTGGCATCGTCGGTGAACAGTGCGGCCCATGCATGCCAGTCGCGCCCTCGCGCGCCGAGTCGCTGGAACTCTTCCCAGGCGGCGCGAAGTTCATCGATGCTGAAACGGGTGTCGTTTTCCCCATGAGACGTCATGGCGGAATGCTGCCACAACAATGGTTCGTTGACGAGGGTGGAGGTGCCGAGGTTCTGGGATCTGACGCGTCGTCAGATACGGTACGGGGCCATGGATCTCACCGAGACCACCGAGGAACAAGCGTTTCGTGGCGAGGCCCGCGCCTGGCTCGAAGCCAACGTTCCATCCGAACCATTGCCGAGCTTCGACACTGCCGAGGGCTTCGAACTGCACCGTCAGTGGGAGGCAAAGCTGTACGAGGGACGTTGGTCGGCGGTGAGTTGGCCGGTCGAATACGGCGGACGCGACGCGGACTACATCAAGTGGCTCATTTTCGAAGAGGAATACTGGCGCAGCGGCGCGCCGGGCCGGGTCAGTCAGAACGGCATCTTCCTTCTTGGTCCAACGATCATCGAAGTCGGAACACCCGAGCAGAAGGCCCGATTTCTGCCGGCGATGGCCAAGAGCGAAGAGATATGGGCGCAGGCATGGAGCGAACCCGACGCTGGCAGCGACATGGCCGGCATCCGCAGCAAGGGCACGCTCAGTAGTGACGGCACCGAGTGGGTACTCAACGGTCAAAAGATCTGGGCGAGTCGCGCAGTGTGGGCCGACTGGTGCTTCGGGATCTTTCGCACCGACCCCGAGTCAACTCGTCACAAGGGGCTGACCTTCGTCCTCATGCCACTCGACACACCCGGCATCACGGTTCGTCCGATTGCCCAACTCGATGGCGACACTGGGTTCGCCGAGATCTTCTTTGATGATGTGCATGTGCCTGTCGAGAACACGTTGGGGGATGTGGGCCAGGGGTGGAGCGTCGCGATGGCCACAGCCGGGTTCGAGCGCGGTGTGAGCCTGCGCAGTCCGGCGCGTTTCAATGTCGCCGTTGATCGCCTGATCAAACTCTGGATCAAGATCGGCGATCCCGACGACGACACCATGCGCGACGCCGTCACCGATTTGTGGATGCAGGCCGAGGGCTACCGGCTTCACACCTACATGACAGTCACCAAGTTGCTCGAGGGTGGTCACGTCGGCAGTGAGTCGAGCCTCAACAAAATCTTCTGGAGCGAGATGGATGTGCGTGCCCACGAGTTGGCACTGCAACTGTTGGGCTCCGAAGGCGAACGCATGGATGGACCGCACGAACGTTGGGTCGATGGGTTCTTGTTCAGCCTCAGTGGGCCTATCTATGCCGGCACGAATGAGATTCAGCGCAACATCATCGCTGACCGAGTCCTGAATTTGCCGAGGGGCTGAGGGGTACTGCGATGAGATTCAGCTTCACCTCCGAACAACAACAGTTCGCGTCGGGGCTACGCGACATGCTCGAGCGCGAGTTCACGGCCGCTCACCTCCGAGCCGTGTGGGAGTCGGGCGTGGGACACGATCCTGAGCTGTGGGGGCGGCTTGCCGAGATGGGCGTCTTGTCGATGATGCTTCCCGAGTCCGACGGGGGCATGGGCGGCGACTTCATCGACACCGTACTTCTCGTCGAGGAACTCGGTCGCGCCGCTGTACCGGGCCCGGCCTTCGAGACTATGACGGTCGGCGCATTGGCTCTGTCCGGGACCAGGTGGGCGGGCGGCATCACAGATGGATCAGTGGCGGTGACGGCCGCGCTGATGGGCGAACGCTATGTGCCCCATGCCAACGTCGCGCAACTCGTCCTGCTGTCGGATCACGATGCAATCTGGGCGCTCGAGACGGCTCTGCTACACGTGAATCCGGTGCAGGGCATTGATCACGGCCGCGGCTTGGCGACACTGTCGGGGACCGAGGTTGGCGGCCACTTTCTTGTCGCCGACCGCGCCGCAGTCACCGACGCCGGCTCACTTGCAGCCGCGGCGTATCTTCTCGGGCTTTCGTCGCGCATGCTTGCGATAGCGGGCGACTATGCGCGTGACCGTCGTCAGTTCGGCCAACCCATCGGTTCGTTCCAAGCTGTGAAGCACCTCATGGCCGACGCACTGCTGAAGGTGGAGTTTGCGCGGCCGGCGGTGTACCGCGCTGCATGGTCGCATGCCAATCACGCGGATACTCGGGTGCGTGATGTGAGCATGGCCAAGGCGCTCGCCTCTGAGGCCGCGCAGAAGGCGGCTCGGAGCGCACTCCAGGTTCACGGCGCGATCGGCTACACGTGGGAGTGCGACCTTCAGCTGTTCATGAAGAAGGCATGGGCGCTGATGCCGGCATGGGGAAGCGCTGAATACCACCGTCGCCGTGTGAGCGAGGCAGTGTTGGGGCCGCGCTGAAACGAGTTGTCGGCGCTTTCTTATGTCGCGCGCTCTTAGCTCCGAATCGGTGATGCCATCGACTGTCGCAGCGTGTTCGTACGGCGGAACAGTTCGTCGACGAAAACTTCGCGAGCCAGGTCGGTGAGCGGCCCGATTTCGGGATGGACGCCATCAGATCGCATCGAGCCGTTCTTCTGTTCCGCGTCGATGAGCGGCCCCGCGTAGTAGAAGCAACTGGTGTTCAGCGAGGTATCGCACCAGCTGTGAATCTGGGCGTTCCAGGCCGCGAGGCGCCACGCGCCAGACATCTCCGGTGTGAACCACGGGCCTGGCTTCGCCCCGGGCGAGTCGGCGATCAGCAAGGGAATGCTGCGCTGGGCAAGCATCTTGCGGAACGAGTCCATCTCCGATTGGTGGTATGCGCGGTAGGTCGCGTCGCCTGGTCGGTGCCACTGGCGGTCACCGGGATATCGCTGATCCATGAGCTCGAAGACCGTGGAGATCAGGAGCACCACGTCGGGGTGTACTGAGTCGATGAGTGGTGGCAGCGAGGTGCGGATGTCGCGACACGAGGGTGACCATTGGCCGTCGGCCTTCTTTGAGTCGCGTAGTTCGACGACACGAACGAACGGGCAACCCTCCTCGCCGGCCCACACCACCCGCAATCGATCGGGCGCCGCATCGCTGAGTGCTCGTGCCATGAACAACGAAGTGGAGTCACCGATGACCAGAAC
>JAYTWP010000275.1:0-8498 GCA_043743395.1 Actinomycetota bacterium
CACCTGGGATGCGGTCGGGGTTGGTGACGCACACCTCGCCTTCGAGGCCATCGGGGTCGCGGAAGAAGATGCTGAGCATGGCCCCGAAGTCGGTGACGAAGTCGTCGGCGGCATCTCGTGATCGCAGGCGCGACCGGATCTCCTCGAACGCCTCGAGTGAAGCAGCTTGCAGGGCGAAGTGGTCGAGCCGGCCACGCCCGAACATCGGTGTCTGCACATCGGCCTGCGTGTTGCCCTCGATCTGAAAGACGTTCAACTCCGCGTACGGGCCGAGCTTGATGATCGACAGCCGCGGCCCACTGCCATCGGGAAACTCGCTGCCGTCGGTGAGGATCTCGGCGTCGAACACCTCGCGGTAGAAGGCGTGGAGCCTCTTGGTGTCGTTGGTGAGTGTTGCGACGTGGTTGATACCGATCGTGAGCATGGTGAGTCCTTCGTGGTTCTTCAGTCGATACGGATTGCGGTCGAGCCGGTGCGCAACAGGCTCCGCCGCGTCAGGCGCGTGGTGTGCCCGAGTCGTGGAAGCCGACGTCGCGGTGCGATCCGTCGCGGAGCGGCTTGGAGTTGGATGCACCGCACCGGCACAGTGTCACACGGTTGCGGGTCTCGAACGGTTCGCCGTCCGCTCGTTGAACGGTGACCATTCCAGTCAGATGCAGCGGTCCGTCGTCGATGACACCGATGGCCTGACGCAGGTCGGGTTCGATGTCGGCTGCGTCGGCTTCGAGACGGTAGGTCATCGCACCTGAGGTGCACCGCTCGACCATCGCGATAACTTGCGCTCGCACGATCCTGTCGTCGGTGCCGGAGCTACCCATCTCTTTCCAGACGTTGGTCACGTGGTTGCCACAGAACCCCGCATGGACGCAGGTGGCACGATCGTCACGTACGATGAGTTGGTTGCCTACGTACGTGGTGGCGCGATCGCCGTAGGTGGAGATGGGAGCGGTCTCGGTTCCGTCGAAACCGGTGCCCGCGTGCGCACCGTCGCAGAACGGCTTGTTCGCCGACTGGCCGCAGCGACACAACGCGTACACCGCGCGTGTGTCGAAGCGCTCGGTGGTCTCGGTGGTGATTGGCTCACCGTGCTCGGTGACTACGGTTCGACGCCTGACGAGAGGCACGCCGGTAATGAGGTATGGCCCGTTCGGCTTCACCTGCACGTCGGCTACGGGGGTGGTTGCAGCTGTCGACATGGGGTTCTCCTTGGCCAGCGGCCACGATGGCGGCGGCCGACAGGCCACAATCCTCGGTAGCGAGTTGCGCTGGGACCGGCGCCGCCTGTCGCACCAGCTCGCCCGGATGGAGTCCCGTGGGACCGTGATCAGGAAGCAATGCCCCGACGATGGCCGTGGAATGATCGTGGCGCTCACGCAGGCCGGACGTGTCTCCGTCGAACGTGCTGCCCCGATCAACCTCATCGCAGTACGGCACTGCTTCACCGACGTGCTCACTCCCGCGCAGCTCGACGCACTGGCCGAGATCTCCGACGCACTGGTCGCGAACATCGAACGCGACCCGGCGACGTCAGCGTCGAACGAGTGCGACACTGCGTGAATCGCGGGTGGGTGTTGAGGTTGATGAGGTGTAAGGTTGGTGTATGTCACGCACCAACATCGATCTCGACGACGCGGCCTGCCGAGCCGTCATGGAGCGCTACCACTTGGGATCCAAGCGCGACGCCGTCAATCTGGCCCTGCGCCGTCTGGCCGCAGAGCCGCTCGATCTCGACGACGCTCGGCGCCTGCGAGGCTCGGGATGGGACGGTGACCTCGACCAGATGAGGGCCAGTCGGGCCGGATGATCGTCGTCGATACCTCGGCCTGGATCGAGTTTCTGCGCGACAGCGGATCCAAGGTATGTAACACCGTCGACAACCTCTTGGGTGCCGACCTTGCCATCTGTGACGCGATCAGCATGGAAGTTCTCGCTGGCGCTCGCGACGAGCAGCACCTCGCCCAGCTACGCGGACTGCTTGCTCGGGCCACGCTGCTGCCGATCATCGCTGAGGACTATGACCAAGCCGCGGCGCTGTATCGAACGTGCCGCCGCAACGGGGAGACGGTACGCAAGCTCGTCGACTGCCTGATCGGGGCGGTTGCCATTCGTTCGAACGCGCCGATCCTTCACGCCGACGCCGACTTTGCCACCCTCGCTCGGCACACAGCGCTGGCCGTCCACGCTGACTCAGTGAGGTAACCGGCTCTGGGCGGGCGTCAGCGGATTCCGAGTCTCCGGGCGGCGCGGTTAGCTGCGTCGGGTCCCGCGAGTTGGCGCAGGAGCAGCAGGCCGTCAATCACGGCGATCGCTGTCTCGGCTTCGGTGCGGCGTTGTTTGGCCGTGCCGCAGATGAACCCAGCTGACCAAGAGATCCAGAATTTGACGAGCTGAGGCACGAGCGTGTTGTACGGATCGCGCCCGGTGGCGGCGAGTCCGTTGGCTTCGAAGAAGAGCCCGAAGATGGCGTCGGCGTCGGGGCGAGCCAGAACTGGCCAGGCAGCGCGGACGAGTGCGAGGTGGTCCGCGGCCGGTGAGGTAAATGCGGGAGCGAGCGTCTTCTGGAGTTGGGCGCCCAGAGCGATCAGAACCTCGCGCACGAGGTCGTCCTTGGTGGGGAAGTAGTACACGACGATGCGGTCGTTGATGCCGAGTTGCTTGGCGACGCGTCCGTATGTGAGTTGGCTCAGCCCACCGTCGAACGCGGTTGCCAGTGCCCCGGCGAGGATCTCGTCCTTGGTGTGCTTGTGTCCCATCGAGCTTGATTGTAGTGACTACTGCGACTACAGTTTCGCAGTGATCACTACAAACGGTCTGCTGGGGAGGCAGGAATGACCGAACACACACCAGGACCGCTCGACCTCGGCACCGCTGCGAAGATCCACGATCCCCGCGAAGTCTGAGAGACGGAGTATTCGATGTCTGCAATGACCCTGGCGAGTGCCGCCGACCTGTTCCGTAAGAAGCCCGACCGGTACCTCGATGTCGGTGCGGGCGAAGTTGCCTACCGTCGCGTCGGCAGCGGTCCCGATGTGCTGTTCGTCCACGGCTGGCCGGTCAGCGACGTGTCCGCCGCAAGCCATTTGTCCTTGGCGCGGCGTTCGCCGATGCGTCGTTGCTCGATGGCGAGTTCGACGAGTTCTTCCTCAAACCGCTCCATGACGTGCCGGCGCGTTGCGACGCTGCGGTCCGGCTCCTGCGCAGCTTCGACGTCCAACATGTTCGCGACCTCACCGATGTGCACAGCCGAATCGGTGTGCCGGTCCAACTTGTGTGGGGTGACAAAGACCCGTTCTTCCCACTGAAGTGGGCCAAGGAGATGGTCGCAACGTCTCCCGACGCCAGGTTAGAAGTGGCGGTGGGTGCCGGCCTGTTCGCGCACGAGGAGCGGCCCGCCGAGGTCGCTCGAGCATTGCTCCCAACCCTGCTCCCAACCCTGCTCGGATCACGCTGATCAATGAATGACAGGCAATGTAGACTGAAGGTATGACTCAATCGTCTACAACCATCAGAGTGACGCTCGAGCAACGTGACAGGCTTCGCCAACTCGCCGAACAGCGAGCATCCACAATGGCCGACACGCTCGATGATGCACTCGAAGCGCTTCGACGCGACCAGTTCTACCGAGCCATGGCCGACGCCGAGGCAGCGCTGCGAGGCGATCCGGCGGCGTGGGCTCATTACGCCGCCGAGCGCGAAGCGTGGCTGAACCCGGACCTGGCCAACACGTGAATTTCGGTGACGTCGTGACCGTCGACTTCGGAATGCCGATTGGTTCCGAGGCCGGATTCCGCAGGCCGGGCGTCGTTGTGACGGCGGACGCCTTCTTGCGGTTCCGTCCGACGACAGTGTTCGTGGTCCCGCTCACTTCGACTCGGCGGGCCTTCCCGAGCCATGTCGAAATCGCACCCGACCTGAGCAATGGTCTGAAGCGCACGAATTGGGCGCTCGTCGAACAGCTCCGGGCCGTGGCCGTCGAGCGCTGCGGTGTCTCGGAGGGAACTGTTGGGCCAGCAGTAGCTCATCAACTTCTCGATATCCTCCGCATGATCACCGGCATGCCATGAACTGCTCTCTCGGAGGCATTGATGTCCAAGCGCATCTACGCGGCGCTCACCTCACTCGACGGCTTCATCGAGGACCACGACGGTCGATTCGACTGGGCCGTGCCCGATGCCGAGGTGCCCGATGCCGAGGTGCACTATGCCGACCTGGATATCAGCATCAGCGGGCTGGGCCTGGCACGACACGCGTTCCGAGCTGGGCTGGTGGATGAGGCCTAACTCTTCGTGTTCCCGGTCATTGATGGCGGCGGCAAACCGGGCCTTGCTCGGGAAACCACTTTGCAGCTCGAGCTTCTTGACGAGCGACGGTTCGAGAGCGGCGTGGTGTACCTCCGCTACCGCACGCCGAGCAGAAGTTCGTTGACCAGTTGATCGAGTCGCTCGTGGCCGTAGCCGCGGTCGGCGAGCGCTGCAGCGTCGTACTGGGCGTCGCGAATCGAGGCGAGCGCCGCGGTGCCGATGCCGTCTGGCGAGGTCGGCAGCCCGAGGCCGGCGACACCGGCGACGGCGAGTGCCTCCTGGATGTCCAGATCGGTCCGGAAGCGCTCGGCCTTGTCCTTCAAGATGAGGTAGGTGCGCATGCAACCTTTCGCGAAGTCCCACACTCCGTTGACGTCCTCGGTGCGGTAGGCGTGCGCGTCGAAGTGGCGCATGCCCTCCCAGCCCGAATCCTCGAGCAGTTTCACGAGATAGAACGCGTCGCGCACGCCCTCGCTACCGAAGCGGAAGTCCTGGTCGTACTTTCCGATTCGCTGCGCATTGAGATCGATGTGGAACAACTTGCCATGCCACATCGTTTGGGCAACGGCATGAGTGAAGTTGAGCCCGCTCATCGTCTCATGGGCGAACTCTGGGTTGAGGCCCACCATCTCGGGCCACTCGAGCTCATTGATGAACGCCAATGCGTGACCAACAGTGGGTAAGAACATGTCACCGCGTGGTTCATTGGGCTTGGGTTCGAGCGCGAACGTGATGTCGTAACCGCGCTCACGTGCATGTGCGCAACACAAATTGACAGCTTCGGCGTAGCGGTCGAGGGCATGACGCACGTCTTTGGCGGCTTCGCACTCCATGCCTTCGCGACCGCCCCACATCACATAGACCCTCGCACCGAGTTCGGCCCCGACGTCGATGGAGTCGAAGGTCTTCTTCACGGCGTAACGACGAACGACGGGGTCGTTGGCGGTGAAGGCACCATCTTTGAACACGGGTTGGCCGAACAGATTGGTGGTTGCCATCGGCACCGTCATGCCGGTCTCATCGAGCGCCTTGCGGAACTGCTTGATGATCCGTTCTTTGTCGGCGATCGGCGAACCGAACGGGATGAGGTCGTCGTCGTGGAAGTTGACACCGTAAGCGCCGAGGTCAGCGAGCTGATGCACGCTGCGCACGGGGTCGAGCGGTGGACGAACCTCGAGACCAAATGGGTCGCGTCCGGTGTTGCCGACGGTCCAAAGGCCGAAGGTGAAGTGGTGCTCCGGACGGGGAGTGAAGTCGGTCATGGAACCGTCCTTTCGTGAGTGCTGCCCCTACGACTGTAATCGATGGGTGGCGCCGAAGTGTTTATTATGGCATACTCACTGCCAATTCTTCGAAGGGAGTCAGTTCGATGTCGAACGACAAGGTCGCCCGGTCCACCGTGCGGTATGGGCAAATCGATCGCGAGTACGGCATGAAGCTGGCGACCACGCCCGCCGATGAGGACGGTCCGATCTGGATGGTCAATCTGATGAGCTATCGCGACAAGGCCGACTATGCCGACGGTCGTGAGAGCGACATCAGCGGAAAGGAAGCCGACGACCGCTACGCGTCGCTCGTTCATCGAGATGCAGTCGCGCAAGGACTTCAGGGAACTGCATGCTCACAAGGAGGCTGGCATGGACGTAACTATCGTCGCTGGCTGCCTGCCGCTGCCGGTTCCCACACTCCCGGCCGATGCACCGGGCTGGGCCGACGTGCCACATCCCCCGACGGATGAGGATCCGTATGTGATGGTCATTCATGTCATCAAGTTCAAAGGCAGCGAGAGTCGCAAAGAGATGGCCACCTACGCCGATCACGCCGGCAAAGTTGCAGTGCCCAACGGCGTGCGAATTGCTGCATGGACCGAGGTTGAGGGCACGATTCTGGGCGATGGTCGCGAGTGGGACCAGATCCGCTTCAACGTGTTCCCCAGCAAGGCGGCGTTCATGGCTGTCGCGCTCGATCCAGATCGTCTGGCCGCTCAGAAGGACTATCGCGAGTCCGCGATCGCGGACACCTACACGCTGATCACGCGTCCCTCGATCGACAGGCTCTACCGCTCGATGCGGCGAGAGTGGCCGTAAATCGGAACAGTCACATCGCAAATCGTGCTGTTATCAATACCTGAACAGCGCCGCCAAGGGCGATCCGTCGGGGAGCAGTTCTGGGGCGACGTGGTGCATGCGCGCGCCGTGCCGCCAGGACTCGCCAATGATCTCATTGACGACATCAACAGCGCCCGGCTCCCATACGTCGAGGAGTTCGAGAGGCGTCGATTGGTTGGCCCAGCGCGGCGCGATGGATGCGACGAGAAGATCGCTCACGAGGCCTTGCGTCGCGGCATCAACGAGCTCAAGAAGATCGGCACTTGCCAATCCGGTTCCGAGCCGCTCCGCGAGTCGGTCGGCAAACTCGGCACCCGGCTCGGTCAGGATCGGCGTGATCAAGTCCTTGACCCGCTCGTGCAGTTCGGTTTTCGTCAATTCCTCTGGGCTGCCGACAGGTGCTGGGATCACCGAACGATGGCGCGTGACCTGTTGATAGCGCGCCACCGATGGCCCTGTTCCCGCGATCACCAGGGGGGTATCGAGATCGGTGTGCAGGAAGTGCATGACCGCGTCATCGACCTTCTGGAAGAAGCGACCGAGACGTTCCTTTCGGTCCTCGTCCTGGCCTCCGCTGCCGTGCCCGATGATCGACATACCTCGCGCGCCAACGGGCCCACCGGCATGGCTACTGCTCATCCGTTCGACGCGCTCGTACCAGAGCGCCTCCTCCAGAGAGCTCGGAAGGTCGGGTACTTGACACGTCGACCATCCACTTCGGTCGAGGCGGAACAGTGCCACGTTTTCGGCGCCGACGGTGAGAACGTAACAGGTGGGATCATCCCAAATACTTGGGAGTAACGGTCCGACCGTGAACGTGGTGCCGATCGTACCGAGTGGAGCTACTGGTGCATCAATGGCGAACTCGGCAGCAAAACCTGGAGCGAGGAACAGACCGAGTCCGCCCGTGTGCTCGGCAATAACGGTGCGCTGCAACACTGCATCTGTGGGCTCAAGGAGTTCATCGATGTCGGGCGTGTCGGTCGCCTGGAGCTGTGCCCGCACACTCGCAACGAGCCGCTTCAATCCCATGTGCTCGCTGCGATCATTGGGGTGTCTTCGATCGATCGGCAGAATGATCGTCACACTCGGAGTCCCGCTGTAGCGCGCCAGAGTGTCGAATGTCGGTGTGGTCAGAGTTGTCATGTTGGTCCTCTTTTCGAGTCCTTCACTTCTCTTGTACCACCGCACGCCGTTGTTGAACAGAGTCCAAGGACCCTTGCTCATTTGGGGCACTGGTCGCTGTGGACCGACAGTTGAGGATGAGCTAGAGCGCTGCCTCGCCACCGTCAGGCAACGTTGCCGTTCTACGATGTCGTCCATAGGCCTAGCGGCCTCAGTCGTCATCCGGGGCACGAACGCCCAGTGTGGTCGAACGCCGGAGAGGAATGCGATCATGAGCAGTTTGTACGGAGAAGAACACCGTGCGTTGCAGGAAGCGTTCGACAGTCGCGAGCTGGCCGATGTCATGGAAGCGGTCGTTGTTCAGACAGAAATTCTTGACGACCAGAGGGAGTTCATCGAGTCGCGGCAGTTCTTCTTCTTGAGCACCGTTGGTCCGGGCGGTCACCCGACCGTGTCTCACAAGGGAGGTGCGCCGGGGTTCGTGCGGGTCATCGACGAGTCGACGATCGTGTTCCCGAGCTACGACGGCAACGGCATGTTCCTCTCTATGGGCAATATCGCTGGCGACGGTCGCATCGGGTTGCTGTTCATGGACTTCGAGCGGCCGCACCGGTTACGCATGCATGCACAAGCTGTTGTGAGTCGTGACGATCCGATGATGGGCGAGTACCCGGGCGCCGACCTCATCGTGCGCGCAACGGTGACGGAAGTGTTCGTCAACTGCCCTCGCTACATCTCTCCACAAACGCCGGTCGGCGTGTCGAAGTATGTGCCCAATGCCAGTGGGCAAGCTCCGCTCCCAGGGTGGAAGAAGATCGACATGCTGCAGCCGTTCCTCCCGGCACGTTTTCAAGGAATGGCCGAGGCCGAGGACGATGTGATCACAGGGGAGGAATACAGCCAGCGCCTGCTGCGGGGCGATGCCTGATCACCGGGCTTCGCGAAGTGGCTCGGCCACGGAGTC
>JAYTWP010000276.1:0-1829 GCA_043743395.1 Actinomycetota bacterium
TGTGCGGTGATCTCGTCCATCAGCGGACGTGCCATGGCATCGCCGGTAATCATCAACAGGTTGACCTTTTCGGCCTCGATGAGACGTAGCACCTGCGCCGCGTCGAACTTGTCCATCAGCACGATCCGGTTACCGGTGAAGCTGCCGCCCATCACGCTCCATTGAGCGGCACCATGCATCAACGGCATGGTCGGCAGGCTTGTCATCGCGAACGCATTGCCCTTCTCGATGAATTCGGTGGGCGATGTCATGACATGGCCACTGCGGATATCGATACCGCCGCCGAGTGCCATCAGCACGTCCTGGTGTCGCCACACCACGCCTTTGGGCATACCCGTGGTGCCTCCCGTGTAGAGGACGTAGAGGTCGTCGTTGCTGCGCGGCGGAAAGTCGCGAACGGGGGACCGAGCGACAAGCGCGGCTTCGTACTCGTCGCCGATCACGAGCACATGGGTGAGCATGGGCAGGTTGGCGCGAACGCCATTGACCCGCTCGACAAATTCGGGTTCGACCACGAGCGCTTTGAGATCCGCATTTTCGAAGATGTACGCCAGCTCATCCTCGACATAGCGGTAGTTGATGTTCACCCACACGGCGCGCAGCTTGAACACTGCCCAGACCGTTTCGACCCACTCGGCACAGTTGAGTGCATAGATGCCGACGTGATCGTTGGGGCCAATGCCCTGCGCGGCGAGATGATGTGCGAGCTGATTGGCGCGTGCGTCCATCTCGCCATACGTGAGGCGGACATCGCCAGCAACGATGTAGTCGCGGTCAGGCCACGCGTCTACCGCTTGCTCGAACAGATCAGCCAGATTGAAGGTCGTTGCCGCCATCCGCTTAGTTGAGCACATTTCTGACGTCTCGTCAGATACCGAGGTCGCGTGGCACGCTGTCACGATGAACGAGCTTCGATTCGACGGTCAAGTAGCCGTCATCACCGGTGCGGGACGCAACCTTGGGCGCGAGTACGCGCTGCTGCTTGCCTCGCGTGGCGCGAGCGTTGTGGTGAACGACATCGGTGTCGGCATCAGTGACACCGATGGCGTCGCCGATGCGCCCGCCACCAATCCGGCGCTCGACGTCGTTGCCGAGATCACGGCCGCAGGTGGCCGGGCCGTTGTCGATACGTCGTCGATCACCGATCCGGCCGCGGGCATGGTGCAGACCGCGCTGGACGCATTCGGGCGGCTCGATATCGTGATCAACAATGCTGGCGTCGTGCGCCAAGCTCTCGTGCCGGATCTCTCCGATGAGTTCTGCCGGGCGATGACCGATACGCACATGCTCGGCACGATGAACGTCACCCGTGCCGCATGGCCGCACATGGCTGCGCAGGGCTACGGACGCATCGTCAACGTGTCCAGTGGCGCCGGGCTCATCGGACTTACGAACATGACGATGTACGGCGGGGTCAAGCTCGGCGTCGTGGGACTCTCACGCGCGCTGGCGGTGGAAGGCCGTTCCTTGGGCATCAACGTCAATGTCGTCGCTCCGCAGGCGAGCGTGCGCGGCAGTGACTTCGGCCCGATGAAATGGACACCGGCGCTCGCCGAGTGGCTCTCGCCCGAACAGATCAGCGGACTCGTTGCATACCTCGCGCACGAATCGTGTGTGACCACTGGCGAGTTGTTCAACGTGGGTGGCGGGTTGATTGCGCGGGTGGTCCTCGCCGCGGCCGAGGGGGTGCAGGAGCGGCCGATGACGCCCGAAGCCGTCGCCGCGCATTGGGACGAGATCATGGCCCAGCCCGTTCGTGAAGCTCCTGCTGGCAAAGCAATCGGACGCAAGATGATGCAGGGCTATCAGCCCTGAGCGCACTGCATCGG
>JAYTWP010000277.1:0-1590 GCA_043743395.1 Actinomycetota bacterium
CCGACCGGCTGCGTGCCGAGATCGACGCAACAGCCGCCGGTCGCGGCACCGACGACGCCCAGGTCGCCGCATCGCTGTACACCCAGGCCTACGCGTTCCGAGTGCCAAGCATCACGGTTGCGGCGTACGCGCTCGGACTTCCAGTCCCCACGAGCGCGCCCGCCGACACCGCAGTGCGCATCGGGCGGCACCGCCCCGCGGAGGTTGCAATCCTCGACCGTCACTGCCGGCCGATCGACGCAGCCACACTCGCCGCCGAACTGTTCGAAGGACATCTCGTGCCATTCGTCGCTGCCGTACGTGCCGGAACCCGAGTGGGAGAGCGGCTGTTGTGGGGCAACGTCGCCGCGTCGATCACGACCATCTTTCGGGCTGTGCAATCAAGCGGCCCACTCGGCGACGCCGACGTGCGCGCCCGGGCTGACGAGTTCGAACGCGCAACGTCGCCGTGGCTCGACGGACTCGGCGCCTACTGCACCCTGAGCTCACCCGATGCGTTGGGTTGGTACTGGACACGCACGAGCTGCTGCCTGTGGTACCAGACCAGCAGTGGCTCCTACTGCGACGACTGCAGCCTCCACGACCCCACCGAACTCACCACAAAGCGGCTCGCCGAGCTCGCCGGGAGCACACCGACATGATCTGGTACATCACCAACGTCGACACCGAGATCCTCGCCCTGCGCGTCGCCGTCGACGCACTCCCCGGCGACTTTCCACCGGTGCGTGCGGCGCAACCGTGGACGTTCGACCTCGACCGTGACCTACCCGGCGCGACGTGCGTCATCGTTCGCCTGCTGCGTGGCCGGCGGGCATGGGAAGACGAATTCGACAGGTTACGCGCCACCTGCGTCGAACGCGACATCCCATTGCTCGCATTCGCCGGTGAAGCGGTGCCCGACGCCGAACTGACCGCTCTGTCGAACGTGCCCAGCGCGATCCTCACCGATGCGTTCGCATACCTCGTCAACGGCGGACCGGACAACTTCGCGCATCTACTGCGCTTCGTTGCCGACACGGTGCTGTTCGGCGGCTTCGGGTTCGACCCACCGGAGGCGATCCCAACCCACGGGGTCTGGCGAATCAGTGCCAGCCACGATGACCGAGCCGATGACCGTCCGGTGATCGGTGTCGTGTTCTACCGCGCCCACCTCGTGGCCGGCAACACCCAGTTCGTCAGCGACTTGTGCGATGCGCTCGAAGCGCGTGGCGCCAACGTGGTCGCGATGTGGTGCTACTCGCTGCGCGGCGATGCAGCCCAGCCTGTGCTCGACATCCTCGCCGACCAACGTCTCGATGTGCTGATCACCACCGTGCTCGCCACCGGCGGTTCGGCAGCGGGCGCTGGCATCACCGGCAGCGCTGGCGGCCTGGACGGTGACGACTGGGACGCCACCGCACTCGCGGCGCTGGACGTACCGATCATCCAAGCTCCATCATCGGGTCAGTCGATCACCGAATGGCTCGACAACCAGGGCGGCCTCGGTCCCTACGACGCAACTGCTGGAATCGCGATCCCCGAGTTCGACGGGCGCATCATCGGCCCCGTGTTCGCGTTCAACGAGATCGTCGACGACGGCGACGATCTCGG
>JAYTWP010000278.1:0-5129 GCA_043743395.1 Actinomycetota bacterium
GACGAGCGGTCGATGATCGAAGCACTCAAGCAGGCCGTCGCACTCGCTACTCGTTGAAGCTTTACCACCGCGGGACGCACGCACACTCGCATTTGGGCCAACAAGGCGAATACCGTGTCGTCATGATTTCAAGGTCGATAGTTGCCACGATCACCGTTGTTCTTGGCGCTTGCAGTTCGGGTGGCACCTCCACAGATGTGTCTGCGCCCGCGACGCCCGCCGCCTCATCGCCCTCCGTCACAACGCCGACAACGCCGACAACGCAACTCAACACAACTACCTCCGCACCCAAACCGGCGGAACCGCTCACCATCGAACAGCTACTCGCGCTCGGCCGTCCGATCGTCCTGGCACACGCGGGTGGCGAGGACCAACACCCTCACTCCACCCCGTACGCCTACGCCGAGAGCGTCAAAGAGGGTGTCGACGTGCTCGACTTCGATGTGCAGCTCACCAAGGATGGCGTCCTCGTCGTTCAGCATGACGGCGACGTCTCGCGCACGAGTAATGGCATAGGCAACGTTGCCGACATGACGTATGCCGAGCTCGCGGCGCTTGACAACGCATATTGGTTCACCACCGAATGCACGTGCACCGGTCAAGCAGACACCGCATACATCCTTCGCGGCATGCGTACCGGCGGCACTCCCCCGCTTCCTGGCTACACACCCGACGACTTTGTCATCCCCCGCTTTCAAGACATCGTGAAGCGCTTCCCGTCGATGCCACTCAATATCGAAATCAAGGGGTCAGGTGAACCTGCGATTGCTGCTGCGAAGGAATTGGCCGCCGAACTCACGGACCTACATCGACTCAGCAACGCGGTGGTGACATCGTTCGACGACAGTATCGTCACCGCATTCCACAGCTTTGCACCGACGGTAGAAGTCACGCCGGGATTGAACGCCTCCGCAGCATTCATCCTCGGCAAGACTCCGTTGCCAACCGGTATGCGCATCCTCCAACTCCCACCCGAGTACCTCGGCATCCAAGTGCTCACTCCTGAGAACATCGCCGCGAGTAAGGCCGCCGGCTATGTGATCTGGGTCTGGCCGAACGAGCGCAAGTGGGAGAATCCCGACGGCTATCGCACCCTGCTTGGCCTGGGGCTCGAGGGACTGAACATCAATTTCCCCGATCAGGGTGTCGCTGCGGTCAAGGCGTTCTCCCACAGTTGACGACCTCGCTGAGCGGGCCCGCGTCATGCAGGCTCGACGAACACTCCACTCGGATCGAAACGAACCGACACGTCGCCACCGGTACCAAAGCGTTCTGCCGCCGTGCCGGCGATATCGGCCACCAACGAGACGCCGCCGCGTACGTCGAGTCCGATGCGCGTGACGGCACCGCGGAACGAAAGCGATGTTGCCGAGGCAATCAAGCCATCCGCGCTGGCAGACGTACTGATCGGCTCCACGAGTACTGCTTCTGGGCGCACGAGTACGTTGACCTCCGCGCCGCTGGGCAGACCAGGTACCGGCACGGCGACGAACCCGGCGGCCGTGTTGACGCCACCATCGACCACGGTGCCGGCGATGGTGTTCACGGTGCCTACGAAGCGCGCGACAAACGCCGACTTCGGGCTGCGATAGACATCGGCGGGCGCACCGACTTGTTCGAGGCAGCCGTTCGACATCACCCCAACGCGATCGGAGATCGCCATCGCTTCTTCTTGATCGTGCGTCACGAACAAGGTCGTAATGCCGAGTTCGCGCTGAATACGACGAATCTCGTCGCGTAGGCCGTCGCGTACTTTCGCGTCGAGCGCACTCAGGGGTTCGTCGAGCAGCAAGACCCGTGGACTGATTGCAAGTGCACGTGCCAACGCCACTCGTTGTTGCTGGCCACCTGACATCTGATGTGCGTACTTGTCGGCCTGGTTCTGCAGCCCAACAAGCTCGAGCATCTCGCCTGCGATCCTGCGGCGCTGCGATGCGCTCTGCTTGCGCATGCGGAGGCCGAACGCAACGTTGTCGAGCGCAGTGAGATGTGGAAACAGGCTGTAGCTCTGAAAGACCATCCCCATGTCACGTTTCGACACGGCCAGATTCGAGATGTCTTCTCCGGCAACAAGCACGCTGCCCTGATCCGCTCGCTCGAAACCGGCCACGACGCGAAGGGCTGTTGTCTTTCCACAACCCGACGGGCCGAGCAAGCTCACGAACTCACCTTGCGCCAACGCGAGGTCGAACGACTCGAGCGCAACAACCGACCCGAACGTTTTACGAATTCCTCGCAGCTCGAGACCCGGTTTTGTCGAATCTGCGTCGACCATGACTGAACTACTTGCAAAGGTCACAATGCATCCTTCGAATGAGGTGAGCGACGGACAGCTTCCGAACAGAGTTTCACGGCCGTACTTCCCGCCCGAAGAAGAGCTCGGTCGATTGTTTGCCCTTTCGCTGTCTACCGATCAGCGACACACCACCGAGCAGCATCCACGTGAACACGATGGCGAGCAGCGACAGCGCCGGCCCACCGCGCGGTTGGTCTCCTGTGGCCTGCACCAGATAGACGGGGAACGTGTCGTGCAGCAATAACGCTGAGATGGTGTATTCGCCGAGCACCACCGCAATCGTGAGGAATGAGGCACCCAGCATCGCCGTGCGCATGTTGGGCACCACCACGGACACGATCGATTTGACCCACCCCGCGCCAAGACTGCGCGACGCCTCGACCAACGTCTTGAGGTCAATCGCACTCAGACCCGCGTCGAGCGAGCGGTAGGTGAATGGCAGCGCAACGATGACGTACAGCGGGATCATGCCAAGGGGATTGACGAGGATGTACGGCCATGCCGTGCGGAATGCCTTTGAGGCACCGGCTACGAGGGCAATCGCTGGTACGACGTACGGCAGGATGCTGATGAGCTCTGCTGCCGGCCTCAGCTTGGGTACTTTCAGGTGCAGCCAAACCAATGTTGGCACCATCAGCAGGAGTGCCACGACCGTTGTTGCCAACGCCAAGCGCACGCTGAGCCACAAGTCCGCAGAGAACTTCGGGCTCTTGGTGACCTGGCGAATCGGGTCGAGCGTGAGCCCTTTGAGCGAGCTATAGAAACCGAACTTGCCTGCTGCGAACAACGGAAAGAAGAAGAACGCACCGCAAAGCACCACAACGAGCGCAAGTCCGATACGGGGACGCCGCCGATTCCTCATCGCAGCCACCTCGACATCCGCCGCTGGAGGAGTTGGTAGATGATGATCGCGAGCGCCATGAACACGATCATCCAAAACGCCAGCGAATAGCCCAACGCGGGGTCATCGAGCACGTTGCCCTGCAGGAAGAAGCCGATCTGAATGGAAACGAGATTGACCTGACCCGACGTGAGGGCGTAGGCCGTGGCGTACGCACTGAATGCGTTCGCGAAGAGCAGTACGAGCCCGGAGACGACGGCCGGCGTCAGCAGTGGAAACCCGACGTGGATCCAATATCGAAGCCGACTCGCACCGAGGTTCTCCGCCGCTTCGCGATACGTTGCCTTCAGCCCTTCAATCGCTGGCAACATCACGATCACCATGAGCGGGATCTGGAAGTACAGGTAGACGATGGCAACACCGCGAAACGTGTAGATGCTGCCGTAATCGAGCAGGTTGATGTGCAAGTGATCCTTGAAGAACAGCGTGACCATGCCCTGCGTGCCCAGTGCAGAGATGAACGCGAACGCGAGCGGAACGCCGCCGAGCTGCGAAGCGACGCCAGAAAACGTAGTGACAGCCTTCTTCAGGAATCGGGGGCGTTCGAGCGTAGAAATTGCATATGCAAGTAGACCACCGATGAGGCCACCGACGAGTGCGGTGATCAGCGACAAGTTGGCGGTCGTTATGAACGACCGGCGGTACTCGCCACGCATCGCCTTTGTGATGTTTTGCAGGCTTGTCTTTCCCTCGGCGTTCTTGAATGCCTCCATACCGATGACGACGGTGGGCCAGATCAAGAAAACGAAGACGAAGATGAAGAAGGGCAAAAGACCCACCCAACTCTTCGATCGCCGTCGCCGAGCCAATCGCGAAGAGGGCCGGCCCGCAACGGGCCGACCCTCCTCAAACACTGTGGTCAGATCGACCGACACTTAGTTGCCGGAGACCTTGGGACCCCAATCCTTCGCAATGGTTTCCTTTGCCTTGGCCACTTGGGCAGGGGTCGGGAACTTCACCTGAGCCACGATGTTGGCCGCTGGCAACGACGCCTTCAGATCGGCCGGGATGCTGCCTGCCTTGTCCATCGCGGCGTAACGCGCCGGGAAGGCTCCACCCTTCATGTACTGCGTGGCGCCACCATCGGAGATCAACCATTCCAGCCACAGCTTGGCTGCGTTCTGATGCGGGGATCCGGCCACGACACCCTGGGCGTAAAAGCCGCCGTACACGCCATCGGTGGGCACATTGGTCACGAGTGTGACGCCTTCGGCCGCAAGCTTGGTGACGAGGTCGGGGTAGTTGTATGACCAGTCGATACCGATTGCTGCCTCGCCGCTGAGGATGACCGCTGGCGTGAGGTCGATCGGCAACAAGATGCCGTCCTTCTTCAGTTTTGCGAAGTAGTCGATGCCGGGGCTGATGTCGTCGAACGAACCACCGTTGGCAAGCGCCGCAGCGATGACGCCGGCAACGCCTGAACCCGACTTACGCGGGTCACCATTGAGGGCGAGTTTGCCCTTGTACTTGACATCGGCGAGTTCCTTGAAGCTCTTCGGCACGCCGCCAGCCAGCTTCTCGTTGACGCCGATTGCGATGATGCCGTAGTACGCCGCGACCCAGCTACCGTCGGGATCCTTCATGTCGGCTGGGATCTCGTCGAAGGACGAGACCTTGTACTTGGTGAACAGGCCACTCTTGGCGCCGTCGTAAGCGAACGAGGGGCCGACATCGATTGAGTCTGGCTGGGTGGGTTGACCCTTGAGAGTGTCGACAGCCTTCACTTCGTCGGCCGATGAGCCGTCGGGGTTGGCCACGTTGAAATCAATGCCGTAGGTGGTCTTGAACTCGGCGAGAACGCCCTTGTAGTTGGCCCAACTGTCGGGCAGCGCAATGAGGTTGATCTTGCCCTCGGCCTTGGCAGCGGCGATGAGATCTGCTGGGATTCCGCCGGCAGCCGCAGGCTTCGTGCTCGCGGTTGTGCTGGAATTC
>JAYTWP010000279.1:0-7594 GCA_043743395.1 Actinomycetota bacterium
GCAATCTCGAGGCCGAGTCCTACTGCGAGTAACGCGGGATCTACTCTGCGAAGTTCGTGTGCGGCGTTTCGGAAACCGGGAATCAGCGGCAAGACGAAGAAGTAGATGACTGCAGCGAACGCAACCAGCTTGACCGCTGAACGGATTTGCCTGCGTGGTGATCGTGCCTTGGGCGCGGCAGTAGCAAGCTCAGGCTCGACATCCGAAATTGGATGCGTTTGTTCTCCCGGGTCGTTCACCACACCTATTTGCTAGCCGATCGAAGACCCCGCTGTGTGACACCGTTGGGGATACCCCTGAACACTCGCCGCCATCGTGGCGGGTCGACTAGATCGACGATGGGAACGAATTGATCAATTGATCGAGCTTGGCCAGCAGCGGCGGGCGGAACGCGACGGGCACCTTGCTGAGCTGTACCACGACGAGATCGCGCGCTGGCACGACGATGATGTACTGACCTTCATAGCCGTGCGCCGCCAAACTGCCAGGTTGATCCCGCCGGATCCACCAGTGTGCGCCGTAGCCGAAGTGTGGTGGATCGGGATCGATCGCGACCTCGGTGCGGGCGTAATCGACCCATTCCCGAGGCAGTATCGCCTGGCCGTTCCACATGCCGTCGCGCAAATACAGGTACCCGAAACGCGCGAAGTCACGCGCTGTCGCGTACACGAACGACGATCCGACGAAGGTGCCGGCCGCGTCGAACTTCGGCCCAGCGCTCGTCATTCCGAGTGGGCCGAAGAGTCTGTCGCGCAGAAACTCGCGCATGCCCTGTTCGCCTCCACCAATGAGGTCCCCAGCGATACGCGCCAAAATATTCGTGGTGCCCGACGCGTAGTTCCACACCGTGCCCGGTTCATGCAGCAACCGCTGGCTCGCCGTGTAGTGGGCGTAGTCACCATCGGGTGCTCGAAACATCGCGAGCACATGCGAGACGGCATCATCCTCATAGTCCTCGACAAACTCGAGACCTGACTTCATCGCGAGCAGTTGTCGGGGCGTGATCTGGGCCTTCTCCGTGCCAACGAACTCGGGTACCCGTGCTGGCGCGTCGATGTCGATCAAGCCGTCACCGACGAGTAGCCCGAACACAGCCTGCGTGATGCTCTTGGCCATGCTCCAGGAAATGAGCGTGGAATTCGCATCTGTGTCGTCGCCGTATTGCTCGAACACCACGCGGCCGCGGTGTACGACGAGCGTTGCGAGCGAGCGCCCCTCGTCTGCAGGAGTATCGCGGATCGCGAAGAGCGCTGCACTGGCAGCGGCAGCGTCTACGTCGGCGGCGGGCGATGCGGTGGACCACTCAGCCGTTGGCCAAGGGACACCGGGGGGTTGAGGCGCAAGGTTGATCACGAAGCGAACGTAGCTCGTGCGAGACTTCCTCGATGGCGGGGTCCGGCGAATGGTTCGAAACGATCCGAACGTGGGTGAACACCTTCGATGAAATCGCACCTCGTGCAATCGAAGGCGTGTACGTCGTTGGTTCCGTCGCTCTTGACGATTGGCAACCACACTCGAGCGACATCGACATCATCGCGATTACGGCGGAGCCGGCCGATGAGGAATCCGCGGGCGCCTTACTCGCCGCCCACTCGGTATTCACCGAGCGATGCGCGACACGGTCTGTCGATGGCCCGTTCTTGGCGTGGGGCGATCTCACAATCGCACCGCAGGGAGCGACGCGCCCGTGGACGCTCGACGGACGGTTTCATCATGACGCCGAATGCTTCGAACTCAACCCGATCACCTGGTACACGCTTGCAACGTACGGCGTCCGAGTCCGCGGCCCCGAGACGGCTGACTTAGGCATCCCCGTCGACCGCGACGACATGATCCGCTTCGTCGTCGACAACTCGCGTCACTACTGGCGCGTCGTGCACCAACAGTTCGCAGCAGCGATCGGCGAACTTGGTGCAGAGGACACGTTGCCGAGTTCGGTGCCCGTGTGGTGTCTGCTCGGCGCGTGCCGCATGTTGTACACCGCCCTGACAGCCGATGTGGCATCCAAGTCCCAAGCGGGCGGGTGGGCGCCGGACGTCATCGGCGATCGTCATCGCGAAGCGTGTGAGATGGCGGTGAGATTGCGGGCCGAGCCCGAACAGGCGGTGGATCTCGATGCACTACGTGCGTCCCTCGACGCGATGAACGAAGTGCTGAAGCACATCAGCCGCGTCAAGACGTAAGCGCTCCGCCCCCTCACCCACACATGTCGGCGGTCAAGGGGCAGCGTCGTCGTGACTCGCCCACTTGCTCACTGTCGGCGGTGCTGCTGCAGTCGCAATTGCGAGGGCCTGCTCCACGTTTGTCGCACGTTGCGCCAACGCCGCGTGACGATCGCGCACGAACCCAGCGCTTACAGCGCGATCAAACATCTCGAACAACGGTGTATAGAACTCTTCCACATCGAGCATGACGATCGGCTTGCTGATAAAGCCGAGCTGATTCCATGTGAGCACTTCAAGCAGCTCCTCGAACGTGCCGAATCCGCCGGGCAACGCGATGAATCCATCGGCCAATTCCGCCATGCGCGCCTTTCGCGTATGCATCGACTCTGCGACCTCAAGTTGCGTGAGCCCGGTGTGACCGACCTCTGCATTCAGCAGGCTCTCTGGTATGACCCCGATGACGTGACCACCACCGGCCAGGACAGCATCGGCCACGGCACCCATGAGGCCCAACTTGCCACCGCCGTATACGAGGCCGATATCGAGACTCGCCATGGCCGATCCCAGGTCTGTCGCTGCCTGCAAGTAGGCGGGCGACGCCCCCACGTTCGTGCCGCAATAGACGCAAATCTTGATGTCAGGTGCCGAATGTCGAAACATCTCGTGAGTCGTCTGCGGAGTCATCTGCGGTTTCATCTGCGGAGTCTGGCACCACACGTGACCTTTGGCCGCCAAATTCCGGGTGGACCAAGGCTCTCGGTAACCTTGCGCAATGACCGCTCCCAATCTGCAAGCCGCACACGACGTGATCGAACTCGCTCAGGGTGTGGTGGGTAAAGCCATTCGACATCTGGCCAACATCGGCGGGCCAGACGAGCACCAAGTGGTTGCGTACGACCTTGCCCATGCCGCGTCGGCCGTCGCGACAGCGCGTGCATTGCTCGACTACGGCGCCAAGGGTGACACCGAGGCCAAGATCACCTGCGCGTACGCAGCCGACATGGTGCACGACGTCATCACACGGGTCTGCGGACGCGAGTCGCTCTGGGGTGTGGAGAGCGCCCCCATGCGCGCCGCTCACCCGTTCCTCGAGAAGTACCGGAACCCCGAATTCCTCGCGTCACTCGCTCAACTCGCCGGACCACGCCACCTCGACAGCGACTTCGAGATGGTGCAGGACACGTTCCGATCGTTCGCCGACAAGGTCATTGCCCCCGAGGCCGAGCACGTCCACCGGCACAACGCCGACGTCCCAGAGAAGATCATCAGCGGCCTCGCCGAGATGGGTGCCTTTGGTCTCAGCGTTCCGGCCGAATACGGTGGCTTCAGCGAGGGCGGCGACGGTGAATACATGGCGATGGTCGTCGCCACGGAGGAACTCTCGCGCGGATCACTCGGCATCGGCGGCTCGCTCATCACCCGACCCGAAATACTGACGCGGGCTCTCGTCAAGGGCGGGACGGTTGCCCAAAAGCAGCAATGGCTGCCGAAGCTGGCCACGGCCGAAGTCATGGCCGCGGTCGCAGTGACCGAGCCCGACTTCGGCAGTGACGTGGCCGGCGTAACCGTCACCGCCGTTGATGCTGCTGGCCCGAATGGCGAACCGGGCTACGTCATCAACGGCGTGAAGACGTGGTGCACATTTGCCGCACGCGCCAATGTGCTGATGTTGCTGGCGCGCACAGACCCGGACCGCAGTAAGACACATCGAGGTCTCAGCGTGTTCATCGTCCCCAAGCCACTGGGCGACGCACACGGTTTCGAATTCACGCAAGCCCAGCGCCCCGATGGCACTGCCGGCCGGATGGAGGGGCGTCCCATCGACACCATTGGCTATCGCGGCATGCACAGCTACGAGATCGCACTCGAGAACTGGTGGGTCCCGTCCGAGAATCTGATCGGCGAAGAGGCGGGCAAGGGTCGTGGTTTCTACTACCAGATGGAGGGTTTCGAGAACGGCCGTCTACAGACCGCCGCTCGCGCCGTCGGTGTGATGCAGGCCGCCTACGAGGCAGCGCTTTCCTATGCCCAGCACCGCAAAGTTTTCGGCTCGAACATCATCGAATACCAACTCACTCTGGCCAAGCTCGGTCGCATGGCTGTGCTCATCCAAGCCGGTCGACAGTTCTCGTATCATGTGGCCGAACTGATGGCCAAGGGTGGCGGCACTACCGAAGCCAGCATGGTGAAGGCCTACGTGTGCCGTGCTGCCGAATGGGTGAGCCGTGAGGCAATGCAGATTCACGGCGGCATGGGCTACGCCGAGGAGTACTCGGTCAGTCGACTCTTCGTCGATGCCCGCGTGCTGAGCATCTTCGAGGGTGCCGACGAAACACTCTGTCTGAAGGTCATCGCTCGACGTCTCATCGAGGCGAGCGCTACACAAACGTGACGCATGCGATGGGCGGCAGGTTCGCGCTCACCTGAAACATGGTGTCGCCACTGTCCTCGCTCACCCACAACGAGCCAGTCGTTGAGCCCATCGCAAGTCGGTTGCCCGTACCGTCCACCGCAAGTGCGTGTCGGTACATCAGGTCGTACGCGTGCTCTGTCGGCAATCCTGCTCCGACCTGTTCGAAGGTCACGCCACCATCGTGCGTACGCGTGATCACGACACGACCGTTGACGGGCACACGCACGCTGTCGCTGACGGCCGGAACGAACCACGCCGTATCGGGATCGGTTGGATGGGCCGCGACCGCGAAACCAAAGTTCGACGGCTCGACGTTCAGGATCTCGGTGTACGTGTCGCCAGCATCGGTCGAGCGATACATGCCACTGTGGTGTTGCACCCACAACACATCGGGAGCGCCAACACACCGCGCGATGCGGTGCGGATCTTGGTTGTACGGGTTCATTGCTTGCTCGAGAGGCATGTAACCCGCGTTCATGCCGGTGCCCACAGACCATGATGAACCGCCATCAGCAGTGATCCATGCACCACCACATGAGATGCCGAGCACCATCCGCCTGGCGTCACGCGGATCGACGGAGATCGAATGGATACCGGGGTAGTTGTAGCCGCCGCCGAACCATTGCGAGCGCGTTTCGTGGTACCACAAGGCTTCGTTGATGGCCCACGATTCTCCGCGATCGTCGCTTCGGAAAAGTCCACCCGGAATTGTTCCGCACCAGACAACACCAGGGTCGTCGGCATGACCTGGTTCGAGCACCCATGCGAGTTGGGTGTTCCACGGCGTTGGAGTTTGGCCCATCGGTTCGCGGTCGTCGAATCCCTCGGGCTTGGGCGGGTAGGTCGGCGCCGCGATCTCGGTCCACGGCCCGTCGTCGTGATCACGTCGATGCAACTTGACCCCGAAATGACCATGATCGAATGACGCATACACAGCGCCATCGCGCGGATCTCGAATCACTGCTGTCACCGGATCACCGGCGAAGTCGAGTCGTTGCACCGACCACGTTCCGTCCGCGGCTCTGCGTACTTCGGCCAAACCCTTGCGGGTACCGACCAACAACGTGTCACTCATCATGTTCCCCCTGACAATGCCTGCATTACATAGATCTCTTCGCCTGCACGGACTGTGTCGGAGAGCCGTACGCGGTCGGTGATCGTGGAGCCACCGACAAATACTGTGACGTGCTGTCGTACTGCACCCTGATCGTCGAGCACGTAGTGGCGAACACCTGGATGATCGACAAAATACGCGCCCAACACTTCGGCAACCGTGGCACCGACGTAGCTACCAGGCGGACACGAGACATGCCGTTGAAGGTTGCGCGTGAACTGCACCGCAATACGTCCCGACTCTGTCATCGGACGCAGAATAGCCCTTGGCCACTCGTCGCTATATCGAGAGCACTACACGAGTTCGAGCAGCGAATGGATGCGGTCGAAGTCAGCGCCCAGATGGTCATCGAACGGGTCGAGCAGAATCGGGTGCAAGCCCGCAGCGAGCGCCCCGCCAACATCCATCGTGACCGAGTCGCCAATGTAGGCAATTCTGTGCGGTTCGATGTCGGCGAAATGGACGAGCGCGTGACCGAAGATGCGCGGATCGGGCTTGGCGACGCCAACGACGTGACTGTCGATAATCACGCGTACAGATGTCAGCGGACCATCTCCGACCTGACACACGCCACTGCGCTGCAGCACCTCAGCGATCTGGCCGCTCGCGTTCGACACGACACCTACCGGCACTCCCGAAGCCACCAGCTTGGCCAGTGCCTCAACTGATTCGACGAGTGGCCAACGCCACACGTACGCGTTGCGAGTCTGTTCGAGAACATGCGCCGCATAGACAACATCGTGAGCCGGGACGCCGAGGCTGCGAACGTAGGCGAGGTTGTACTCGTCCCAGAACGACTCCGTCGAGCCAGCGGCAGACTTCATCGCCATGCCGTAATAGTGGGCTCGCACGTGGGCATCGGTATCAGCGTTGGCGCCGTAGGGCGCGAGTAGTGGCGCAAGCACCGTGGGATCCGGAAGCAGGAACACACCACCGGCATCGAACAGCATGGCATCGAATTTCGTCACCCCGGCACGATACCGAACGAGGGTCGATCCATTAGCCTGAGTTCGTGCGCAGCGCCCGAGATTTCTTCAAGCCCCTCGCCGTCGGAGCCCCTGAACCGATCAGAGAGATCCCCTTCCGACCGAGCCGAGTCATCCACTTCTTCCCACCGGCAAACGCCAAAATGGTGGCCAAGCTGCCCGAGTTCGTTCCCACCGTCGACATCTTGCTCGGCAACCTTGAAGACGCGGTGCCGATGTCCGACAAGGAAGCAGCCCGTGCCGGACTTGTCGAGGTTGGTCGCACCGTCGACATGGGAGATACCCAACTGTGGACCCGTGTCAACAGCCTTGACTCGCCGTGGGGTCTCGATGATATCGTCACGCTCGTCACCGAGATCGGCGACAAACTCGACGTCATCATGATCCCCAAAGTCGAGGGCCCCGAGGACATTCACTACGTCGACCGTCTGCTCGCTCAACTCGAGGCCAAAGCGAAACTCAAAAAGCCCTTGCTCGTTCACGCCATTCTCGAAACCGCGCGCGGCGTTGCCAACATCGAAGCGATTTGTGCCGCTTCGCCACGCATGCAGGGTCTCTCACTGGGGCCGGCCGACCTCGCAGCCAACCGTCGGATGAAGACCACGCGCGTCGGCGGCGGCCATCCCGATTATCTCGTGCGCGCAGATCCTGATCTCAACGACGCTGACGCCGCCCGACCAACGTTCCAGCAAGACCTGTGGCACTACACGATCGCACGCATGGTGGACGCGTGTGTCACGTTCGGACTGTTGCCGTTCTACGGACCTTTTGGTGACATCAAGGACACCGTTGCCTGCGAGGACCAATTCCGCAATGCATACCTGCTCGGCTGCGTCGGCGCCTGGAGCCTGCATCCGGTGCAGATCGAGATCGCGAAGCGCGTGTTCAGCCCGAGGCCCGCCGACGTCACACAGGC
>JAYTWP010000280.1:0-4302 GCA_043743395.1 Actinomycetota bacterium
CGATTCGACATCGATTACGCGCTGTGCATGTACTGCGGTATCTGCGTCGAGGTCTGTCCATTTGATGCTCTGTTCTGGAGCCCCGAGTACGAATACAGCGAACCCAAGATCGCCGATCTGTTGCACGACAAGACCAAGTTGGGCGAATGGATGGAAACAGTTCCGGAGGCACCCGAGCTCGAAGTCGGCGCTGACCAGAAAGGCAAGAAGTAATGATTGCCTCCATCCGAACGGGCGCGACCACGTGATCGCCGAGGCCCTCGTTGCGCAGAACATTGCCTTCGGCATCATCGCCGCCGTGATGGTCGTTGGTGCGCTGCGCGTCGTCACGAGTAACAACGTGGTGCACGCTGCATTGTGGTTGGTCTGCGTTCTTGCCGGCGCTGCTGCGCAATACCTACTGGTGTACGCAGAGTTCGTCGCGATCACACAGATCTTGGTGTATGTCGGCGCAGTGATGGTGCTGTTCCTGTTCGGTGTGATGCTCACGCGTGCACGGATCGGACGCGAGTCCGATCTCAACAACAAGAACTGGCCCCTCGGCATCCCGATTGCGCTCACGTTGTTTGCGGCGATGGCAATTGCGCTCGTCGGTGGGTTCAAGGATGAGAAACTCCCCGGACCTTCGAAGGCGCTGCGCATCGACACGCAAAGCGTCTCGGATGCAATCTTCAAGCCCTACCTCCTGCCCTTTTGGGCGCTGTCATTTGTGCTGCTCGTCGCCGTCATCGGCGCCATCGTTCTGGCCCGTAAGGATTGATGCCTGATGCTGATCAATGAGTTTCTCCTTCTTGGTGCCGTGCTGTTTTGCATCGGCGTGTACGGCGTGATCGCACGCAAGAACGCGGTCATGGTGTTGATGAGCATCGAACTCATCCTCAACGCGGTGAACCTCAACTTCCTTGCTTTCGCGTTACGCAACGGCAGCCCCGATGGTCATGTCTTCGCGCTCTACGTCATTGCGGTCGCTTCCGCTGAAGTTGGTGTGGGCCTTGGTCTGGTCCTGCTCATCTACCGCAACAAGCGCAGCATTGCGCTTGACGAACTTTCCGAGATGAAGGGCTGAGCCGTGCTCGCAGCTGAACATGTCGGGTGGTTTCTCGATCACGCGTTCCTGATCCCGATTATTCCCGGCATCGCTTTCGCGCTCATCATCCTGATCGGCAAGCGTTTGCCCATGAAGGGCAGCGAGATTGGCCTTGCCTCGATGGCGACTTCGCTCGTTCTTGCCATTGGGCTTGCTTACCAGTGGATTCATCGTTCGGAGACGTCGGTGGAACCGGTCATCCGCAAGGTTGTCTGGTGGCAAAGCGGCGGAGTGCAGTTCGGCTTCGGTCAGCACATCGACGGCCTCGCGGTCGTGATGTTGTTGCTCGTGGCGTTCATCTCCACTCTCGTGCAGGTCTACTCACTTGAGTACTTACGCGGCGACCGGCGCTACACACACTTCTTCGCAGCACTCACCCTGTTCAGCGCAGGAATGCTGCTGATGGTGCTGGCGGAGAACATGGTGCAGCTGATTCTCGGCTGGGAGATCATGGGCCTCTGCTCGTTCATGCTCATTGGCCACTGGTGGGAAGAAGAAGCGAACAGTCGCGCTGCACTCAAGGCATTCTGGACCGTCCGAGTCGGCGACATCGGTCTGATGGTTGGTACGGGCATCATCTTCTTCGGTGCCAACACTTACGCGCAGGCGCAGGGAAGCACTGGATTCAGCATCGCGGCAATCAACGAGTGGGCTCTTAAGGACACGGGTGCCTCACACACCGTATTGCTGTGGGGTTGCGTTGCCTTGTTCATCGCCTGCATCGGCAAGAGCGGCCAGTTCCCTCTGCACACGTGGTTACCAGACGCGATGGCCGGCCCAACGCCTGTCAGTTCGCTTCTGCACTCCAGCACCATGGTCGTCGCTGGCGTCTTTCTTGTCGCGCGCCTGTATCCGCTCTTTCACACCGGGCTCGACATCAATGTCGCCGGTCAACACTTCAACCTCATCGCGGTCATCGGTGGGATCACCATCGTCATCGCCGCCGCTTTGGCGTTCGTGCAGACCGACATCAAAAAGGTATTGGCGTACTCCACCGTCAGCCAACTGGGTTACATGATGATGGGCCTCGGCGTCGGCGCGTGGACGCCCGCTGTGTTCCACATCTTCACGCATGCCTTCTTCAAGTGTTGCTTGTTCCTGTGTGCCGGCTCGGTTGCCCACAGCGGCAGTCATCACAGTTTCGAGATGAAGAAAGATATGGGCGGCCTATGGCGCAAGATGCCCATTACGACGGCATGTTGGATCGTGTCGACGATGGCGTTGTGCGGAGTTCCGTTCTTCAGCGGGTTCTTCTCGAAGGACGAGATCATCGACAACGCGCACAACAATGGGTATCGCGTGTTTTGGATTATCGGGCTGGTGGGTGCCTTCATGACCACCGCGTACATGACCCGCGCGACCTACCTCACATTCTTTGGTACGGCTCGTGGTGCTGCTGCTGGTGAACACCACGAGGTCGACCACGTTGCTGCGCACGGCGTATACGATGTGGTCGACGCACACGCTGCGCACGACGCCCAAGACACGCATGATGCCCACGCTGGCCCGCACGAGTCGCCGGCACTCATCACGGTGCCACTCGTTATCCTCGCCTCTTTCGCACTCCTTGCCGGCTATCTGAATGCGGCGCCGTTCAAGATCGAGAAGTTCACCGAGTGGTTCGCGAGCGAGAAGAGAGAACCATTCCCCGAACTCGCCCACGCGACATTCGAATGGATCAACGCATTGCCGTCCATCGTCTTGGTCGCGGCCGGTTTTTCGATCAGTTTGCTTATTTGTCGTGGCCTCTACGGCAGCGGTGCCTTTGCCCTGAAGGGCATGACCAAGCGCTCGGCGCCGGCCCGCGCCGGTTACTCGTTCCTCGCCAACAAGTACTACCTCGATGCGTTGTACGAGAACGTCATCGTGTGGGGCATCGCGTACCCGATCAGTAAGGCTGCTTATTGGGTGAACCAGAACGTCATCGATCGCACGGTCAACGAGTTTGGCCTCGGTGGTCGCAAAGTTGGTAATTGGGTGTACCGAAACATCGACCAACGGGTGGTTGATGGTGCGGTCAATGGATCTGGCGCAGCGGCCCGCGGCACGGGCAGTGCGTTGCGGCCGATCCAGTCAGGCAAGGTTAACCAATACGGGGCATTGCTCTTCGGAGCCGCCGCCATCGGCGCCCTCGTTCTCGTCATCGTCAATACCTGAGGAGCCTCACGGCAATGGATGTACTCCGCACCAACAACGCGCTACTCACGATCGGCACGTTCCTGCCGCTCGTTGGTGTACTCGTCATGATGTTCATCCCCAAGGGGAAAGAGCTGCTGCACAAGCAGGTCGCGCTGCTGACGGCACTTGCCACGCTGATCGTTGGCATCTATACGATGACGAAGTTCAACTACGGCAGCGCCGGCAAGCTGCAGTTCTACGCCGACACCTCGTGGATCAAAGTGATCCACAGCAATTACACGATCGGCATCGACGGACTCAGCCTGCCGCTGTACATCTTGAGCATGTTCGTCACGGTGCTGGTGATGGTCTACTCATGGGATCACATCCCCTCGCCGGGAAACCCAAAGGCCTTCCTGATGCTGATGCTCGTGCTCCAGGTGGGCATGGCCGGAACGTTCATGGCGCAGGATCTCATCGTGTTCTTCGTGTTCTTCGAACTGGTGCTGTTGCCGATGTACTTCATGATCGGTGTCTGGGGCGGCGAGGACCGCCAGTACGCGTCACTGAAGTTTTTCTTGTACACAATGTTCGGCTCGGCGCTGATGCTTGTCGCGTTCTTGGCGCTGTACTTCCAGGTGTCCGGCAAAGTGCCAGCTGGCGTAACCGCCTCTTTCAATATGGTCGACCTCGCCAAATATGGTGGATTGCTGGGTAAGACGGTGCAGGTCTGGATCTTTGCTGGCATGTTCATCGGTTTCGCGGTCAAGGTGCCGATGTTCCCGTTCCACACCTGGCTCCCAGACGCGCATACTCAGGCGCCAACCCAGGGCTCGGTGATCTTGGCTGCCATCCTGCTGAAGCTCGGTACCTACGGGTTCGTGCGGATCGCGATTCCGATCCTGCCCACCGCTGCCAAGGCATGGGCGCCCTGGATCGGTGGTCTCGCCGTTGTGGGCATCATCTACGGTGCCCTCGGCTGTCTGGCCCAGACCGATATGAAGCGGCTCATCGCGTTCAGTTCGGTCGCGCACATGGGCTTCGTCATGTTGGGCATTTCCACGTTGACTCCGCTCGGCTTCAACGCAGCGATCTTC
>JAYTWP010000281.1:0-3586 GCA_043743395.1 Actinomycetota bacterium
CGCTCGACATTCACTTTCTGCACGCGCGTTCGGCCGAGCCCAACGCCTTGCCGTTGATCATCTCGCACGGCTGGCCGGGATCGACTGTCGAGTTCATGAAGGTGATCGGCCCACTGACGGATCCAGCCGCCCATGGTGGCGATCCGGCCGATGCCTTCCATGTGGTGGCTCCGTCGTTGCCGGGTTTTGGTTTCAGCGACAAGCCAGCACGAAGCGGGTGGGGTGCGGATCGCATCGCAACCGCTTGGGACGAGCTGATGGTGCGGCTCGGCTACGAGCGTTACGGCGCCCAAGGTGGCGACTGGGGTTCGCTCATCACCACTCGCATCGGTGCTCAGAATCTGGGGCACTGCGCTGGCATCCACGTCAATATGCCGATCGCATGGCCGGCGCCCGATCAACTCGGCGACCTCACATCTGCAGAACTGACCGCGTTGGGCAAGGGCGCGCATTACCAAGATCACGAATCGGGCTACTCGAAACAGCAGAGCACCCGGCCGCAAACGGTTGGCTACGGTCTCGTCGATTCACCTGCCGGCCAAGCGGCGTGGATCATCGAGAAGTTCTGGGCATGGACAGACAACAACGGCAACCCTGAAGATGCGATTAGCCGTGACGAGTTGCTGGACAACGTGATGTTCTATTGGCTCAATGGAACCGGCGCATCGTCTGCTCGGCTGTATTGGGAGAGCTTTTCTGGATTCACTGGCGCTGGCACCGTTGATGTGCCGACCGGCGTGTCACAGTTCCCGAAGGAGATCACCGCGACATCGCGCCGATGGGCCGACCGGGTGTACACCGACATCCGCCACTGGAACGAACTCGATCGAGGCGGCCACTTCGCCGCGTTCGAAGTGCCCGACCTCTACGTCGAGGAGATCCGCGCGTCGTTCCGACACGTCCGCTGATGGTCCGGCGCTGACCGTTCGATTTTCGGTAGCGGTCAGGCGATGTGTTCGCCGTACTCGTCGGTCCAGCGATCGAGGATTCCGGCTGCTTGGCTGTAGGCGAGGTCGTAGCACTTTCGAGCCCGATCTGCGTCGAACAATTGGTCCGGTCGGCGCGCAATATCGGCAATGGCGTGGTTGGGCCGGATCAACCACAGTTGACCACCCGGGTTGTTGCTTCGCCACTGGGCCATCTCTCGCCTGAGCACGCGTTCGACGACGCGACCACCGGGTCCGAACATCGGGCCAGCGATGGGGGCAATTACCAGAAGTCGCTGTGCGGGGTCGGCGAGATCGCCCGACACGATCGACCGTACGCCTCCGTCGACATACCGACGCCCGCCCACACGATGCGACGCAAGCAAACCCGGAACAGCCGAGGACGCTGCCACCAGATCGGCCGCCGGATAGTCGGCACCTGACAGCACGACTCGCTGCAGCCTTGGCCAGGAACAGACCACGACTCGCATGGTTGGCACGCGTCGTTCGCCGAACACCTCGGTCGCGATGGCCCTGAGACGACCCGCGCGCGGATCGGGAAGTCGTGGGATGTCGGCACCCAACAACTCGATCGCATCGGACCAGCGCACACCCAAGCCCAGCGCCGTCGCCGCCCACGAGCCAGCGGAGGTACCGAGCGAAGGCACATTGGCCAGTGCGACTCCACCATCGACGAGAGCTTCGCCGACGCCGAGTAGATAGCCGATCCCGAACAGCCCGCCGCCCCCGTAGCTCACTGCCAGCGGTGCCGTTGTCATAGTGACCTCCTCGATTCATTCAACGCTTCGTATCGCAGCGATGCAAGCACGACCGGCACGTAGGCGGCCGCGGCCACGAATGCGTTCGCTGTCGATTTGAGTATCTTGGCCGAGTGACGTCTTCGGATTCGGATCGAGTGTTCTCGGGCTCGGTAGCCGAGATGTACGAGCGGCTGATGGTCCCGCTCATCTTTGATCCATATGCGAAGGATCTTGCTGACCGGTTGGTGGGTATGAGCAGTGGCTCGCTTCTCGAGATTGCGGCAGGCACCGGTGTAGTAACGAGAGCGTTGGCAGCAAGCCGATGTCGTGTCGCGTGCGGTGAATGAGTTGAACTCAAGCCGACCGTGTCACTTTCTCGAGCGGACACCGCACGGCTACTGCGACACGAAGGTCATCATCGACGACCTTCGCGCCGGCGGCTTCACCATGGAACCGCTTGTCGAGCGAGTTGAACATCGCAGCCGCGCCTCAACGGCGGCGGAGGCTGCAGTCGCGTACTGTGAGGGCACGAATCTTCGTGCTGAACTCGAACTCAGGGGGCCGGGAGCGCTTGCCGTCGCGACAGCGACTGCCACGCAGGCGATCGAATCAAGATTCGGCGCAAACGAGCCAGAAGCACGCATCAGTGCTCCCGTTCTCGACGTCTGCAAGGCGAAGTAACCGCGCGAGCAAAACGAACGTTGGTCACCGACGCCGATCGCGATGCGCGTCGAGGGCGTCCGTTCACCACTTCGACCGCGGCTATATTGTCCCAAAAGGGGAGGCGCAGTGACCGAAGAAGAAGCATTCAAGACTCTTGCCGTCGAGGCACTTGGCGGGTTTGGCTGGACTATCACCGAAGACGAGATTCCCGATTTTGAAAGCGTCGTGGCCGTGCTGGGGCGAGTCATGGAGTGGTGGAATGCGCTGAGTCAGGACACCCGCGACATCATTACCGAGCTCGACCTTGCCGACGGCCTCTGGTACAAAGGCTGGCTCAACGATTGGCAGGGACTTTATTCGCTGCTCAGCGGAAACGCGTTCGGTCGGTTCGCGTTGACATTGGACGACATAAGGTCAAGTCTTCTGAACGCCCACGAACGGGCTCCAGACTACGCGGCGCAACACGCGGTTGGGCACCTTGCCGACGATCCCGCGTTCCAGTCTGATCCACAGAACTAGCAGGCAGTCGTCGAAGGTCGGTGACGATTCGCGTCGAGTTGGCTCAGTCGAGCTAACTCAGTCCAGTTGGCTGGGAAGGCTCAGCAATTCGACGATCGATGAACAAAATGCTGCCGCTGGCGCACCGTCGATGACTCGGTGATCCCAGGTGAGGCTGAGTGTGAGCCGCTTGGTGGTTGTGACCACGCCATCGACGAGGGTGAGGTCATCGCGAATGCGGCCGACGCCGAGGATCGCCACATTTGGTGGATTGATGATGGGGGTGAACGCGTCGACACCGAACATTCCGAGCGCCGTCACGGAGAACGTGCCACCCTCGAGTTCGGCGAGCGTGATCGAGCCATCGCGAACGGCGTGGGCGAGACGTGTTGTCTCCCGGCTGAGGGAATCGAGATCAAGACGATCGGTGTTGCGTACAACCGGAACCATCAGGCCTTCGTCGAGCGCTACCGCCAGGCCAACGTGTACGTCGGGCAACAACGCGATGCCTTCTGGGGTGACCTGTGCGTTGAGCGCAGGGTGGATGCGCAGTGCTCGCGCCGCGGCGGCGATCACATAGTCGGTAAAACCCGGTGCCGCGCCAGTTGCGGCGCGTTCGCGCCGATCGACGACGACGGCATCCATCGAGGCGTCCATGTTGAGCGTGAGTTGAGCCATCTCGTGCAGTGAGGCGTGCATCCGTTTGGCGATCGTGCCGCGCATACCGGCCATCCGTTT